>JAAYFX010000202.1 GCA_012728025.1 Clostridiales bacterium | reverse complement strand
GCTTTCGCACAAGGCTTTCCGGCTGTGCCAACAAAATGAAAACCTAAGCTTTTGTAAGCCTTTGTCCTTTATCCCACAGGCTTTTTGACCAAAGGAGAAACTATATGGCTCTTTACGATATTATAGACGAGATAAGCGAACGTCAGGTGACGAAAACGGAAACCGGTGACACCAGAGTTTCCGGAGTCATGCTGGGCATTGTTTCAAAAAACTATGACAAGGATATGTCTGGAAGAATTTGCGTCACCATCCCCGCAAGGGATAAGGATGCAAACGAGCTGCAATGGGCAAGGGTTTCCATGCCCTCCTCCGGCTCATCATGGGGGCATTATTTTCTTCCTGAGGTGGGCGACCAAGTTCTTTTGGCCTTCGAGGGCGGGAACATAGAAAAGCCCTATGTTATAGGCTGTGTTCCAAAAGATGCTGATAAGTTTCTGACCCAGTCCACAGATGAGAACAACCGCACAAAGCGCATCGTTACAAAGCATGGCAGCATGATAAGCTTTGATGACTCCCCCGATGACAAAGACGGGCTGAAAGACAAAATTTGCATCCAGACGGCGGATAAGGCCCACACCATACTTATGGATAACGAGGCAAAAAAAATTCGCATTTCCGATAAAAAAGGCGAAGATTACATTGAAATGAAAACAGAGGAGGGCTCCGGCTCTCTCACCATTAAAATCAAAAGTAAAGTGAGCATTCAGGTGGGCGATTCGGTGAAGCTTGTTTTAAACGGCGACAGCGGAACCGTTAAAATAGAGTCTGGCAAGTTTGCTGTGGAATCCGGCAACCAAATTGCCATGAAAACCGACGGTATGTTAAAGCTTGAAGGGGGCACCATCTCCCAGTCGGCCACCTCTGCCTTTAAGGCGGAAAGCAGCGGCGCTGTTAAAATCGGCGGTGCACCTATCACCATTGGCTAGACATAAAGCCATAGATAGTCCAAGGCTTTTTGATATGAAGTTTGCAAACCACCTCTTTTATAAGGGAGGAAGTCCAATATGCAGCAGGATTTTTTAGGAACAGGAATAAAATTTCCCCCTCGTGTAGACTCTGGAACGGGGCGCTTTGCCATGTCCTTTGGCAGCCAAAGCGTTAAGGAATCCATATACCTTATTTTAATGACAAACCGTGGCGAGCGCTGGCTGGAACCGTCTTTCGGCAGCAATCTTATGAACTATACCTTCATGGATGTTTCTGTCACCACCCTTTCCATAATGTCGGATAACATAAGAAGCCTTATACTTTCTCAAGAACCTCGTGTTTCTGATGTGGATGTAGAGATAGATGCCCAATCCAGAGAGGGCTGTCTCATTATTCTTATAAACTATATGCTTGCGGGAACAAATGCCCAAGGCAATATGGTGTTTCCCTTTTATCTAAATGCGGCAAGGGAGGAGCAGGCAGATGAAACATTCTAAAGGCCCCCTTATTGACCCCCGTGGAGTCGGCCAACTGCGGGAGCGCTTTGCCGAGCTTTCCGCATCCTTCGTGCCCGAGTGGCGCTTTGACCCTGAAAACCCCGATGCCGGCACTGCCTTGGCTCTTATTTTCATAAACCAAATGGCGGACAACATAGGAAGGCTAAACAGGCTCTATGGCAAATACCACACAGAGTTTGCAAACCTTGTGGGAGTTAACCTTTTGCCTGCCGTACCTGCCCGTGGCATTGCCGTTTTGCAACTTGCCTCGGATACTGTTGAGGGGGTTGCCCTTGCCTCCGGCGCAAAGCTTTTAGGCGAGGGAAAAAACGGCGAGAGCATAATTTTTGAAACCTTAAGTGATATTTACATCACCGGCGCAAGGCTTCGTGACCTTGTGGCAATCTCCCCCCGTCTGGGTAAAATTATCCCCATTATGAATGGGCCTCGGCCTGCAAGACTGCTTTCTGTCATGGAAGCTTTCGAAGAAGAAGCCCCCCTTGAGGAAATTTCCTATACCCCTGCTCCCTTTTCTCTCTTTGACTTTGACGGCGAGGGCATAGAAAAAAATGCCGTCCTCATATACCACAGCAGTATCCTTCGGGCAGGTCAGGGCATGAGCATACGCATAAAAGCCCTGTCTAAGGATGGCAAAAATCTTGCGGAAGACTTTGCAAATCCCAAAGAATATAAGCTTTTGCTATACGGCGAAAACGGCTTTATTTCACCTGACAGCGTTTCCCTTGAAGACGGGGCTTTAAGCCTGTCCCATAATACTGAAAGCAAGTTTTTGGATGACGGCGGCTATGTTTTGTGCATAGAAAAGAAAACTGCCCCTCAGGATGATATAATTTTATCAGAAATCCGCCTTTGCACCCTTTGTGACGAAACTCCCCCCGCTTTTGTTATGCACAACAGCGACGAACAGCCGGTGGATAAGTTTTTACCCTTTGGCGAAACGGCTTCCCTTTACGACGAGTGCTATATAGGCGACGATAGGCTGTTTTCCCAACAGGGAGCCGATATAAGCCTTAGTTTTCATCTGTCAAGTCAGCAAAAGCTTGTTACCTTCACTCCCAAACAGGAGGAGGCAGAGCTTAAGGTTATAAAGCGCAAGCCTCGTGCCATTTTGTTTGACACAGCGGATACCTGTCCCGAAAAAGTATCTTTCGAATACTATAACGGCATCGGTTGGAAAAACCTTGCCCTTAAAAGCGAGCTTTCCTCTCTTTTTGACGGCGGCTTTGAAGGCACATTTAACATAGACTTTGTCTGCCCCGATGATTGGCAGCCTATTACAAACGGCGGTTTTTCCGCCCGTATGCTTCGTATGCGTATTCTGCAAGCGGATAACTGCTATCTTCAGCCCTGCATACACACCATGCCAGTTATTTCAGACCTGCGCATAAAATGCAGCTATGAGGGTGAGTGGAAGCTGCCACAAAGGCTTGAAACCGTTTGCGGCACCATAAAAAGAAACCATACAGACAAGGTTTTATCAAGGAAGGACTTTCCTGTCTTTTCTCCCCTGCCCTATGGCTGTGATGCCGTTTATATGGGTCTTGATGAAAAGCCGAAGGGCGCCCCTGTAAGCTTTCTTTTTGATACGGCAGAAAGCGTTTTGCCAAGCACCTCTCCTTTAACCTTTGAATACTCCACCATAAGCGGCTTTAAACCCCTTAAGGTCATAGATGGCACAAGGGGACTTGCCCGCTCGGGAACCGTCCTTGTTTTGCCCCCTAACGACTTTGCCGCCTTTCCTGTGGAAGGAGTTTCCCATTTCTGGCTTCGCCTAACAGATACCAGCGGCCCTTCCCCAAAGCGCAGTCGTTTTCGCCCTCTTATAAAGCGGCTTCTTATGAACGCCGTTGATATAATAAACAGGGAAACCCTGCCCGAGGAAGACTTTTTTATAGATGTCAGCTCTCCCAACATGGCTTTTCCCCTTGCGGCTAAAAACGTGTATAAGGCAAAGGTCTATGTAAGCGAAATGCCCCTGCACTCCCCTGCCGCCATGGAGCAAATGGCAAGGCAAATGCCTGATAAGGTGCGGATTATCTATGATTTTCTTGGGAACATCACCTCATTCTTCGTCCTTTGGGAAGAGGTTGAAAGCTTTGATGTTTCCCGCCCCAGCGACAGGCACTACATAATAGACCGAGCAGAAAGCACGATTATATTCGGAGATGGCGTCCACGTTATGATTCCCCCTGCCCAAAGCGGAGCCGCCTTCACTGTTTCTGCCCTTTGCTGTGATGGTCAGGCAGGCAATCTTCCTGCCGAGGCTGTAAGCGCTGTTTTTGAAGGCGGGCTTTTCCTTGGGGAAGTTTACAACCCCATAGCCACCTATGGCGGCAGTGACCTTGAGTCTGTAATGAGCGCTCAAAACAGGGCAGCCTCCATAGTCTGCGGCAGAAACCGCCTTGTCAGCGAGTTGGATTTTGTGCGGGAAGTCCTCTCCTATTCCGACGCCATTGAAAAAGTTGCCTGTATTTCCGGCCTTGATATTTGGGGCAAGCAATCCACCGGCACCATCACCATTGCCGTTATGCTCTGCGACTATTCCGACGGGGCCCACTCCTTCACAGGGCTTCACGATGGCTTGAAGGCAAGGCTTTTGTCCCGCTGTGAAGCCACAGTTTCGCCGGAGGACATGAACCTTTGCGAGCCGTCTTATGTACGGGTTTCTGTGGACGTTTGGATACAGGTGGAAAATGCCTCCCACTCCTTTGAGGCGCAAAACCTTATCCTCGACAGCATAAGAGATTTTTTAGACCCCCTTGCCCGAGAGGGGCGTGAGGGCTGGGAGATGGGAGTTTTGCCAACGGATACCCAGCTTCGGCAAATGCTTCATTCTCTTCGCTTTGAAGGCCGCATAACAAAATTTATTGTCACCGCCCGCTATATAGATGAAAGCGGCGCCCACGAAACCGCTCTCGACCATCTGCCTAAAAACCCCTTTTCCATTGCGATAAACGGAGAACACCGTGTTTTTATGGAGCTGGATAACCACTGATATGGGGAGGTTAGCCTATGCTTAGCAGCATAAATCTAAACGATAAAAGCTATGAGGAGCTTCTTGCCGAGGCTCTGGCGCAAATACCCCTTTATACGGATGAGTGGACGAACTTTAACGTCTCTGACCCAGGTATAACAATGCTCCAGAACCTAACGGCCTTTAACGTTCTTCAGCAAGAGAGCATTTCCACAGTAAGCGACGCTATTCGCCGCAGGCTTTTGTCCCTTGCCGGATATAGCGCCAAGGAAAACTGCCCTGCCTGCATTCTTGTGCAAAATCCTCTAGGTGAAAGCCTTTCCCTGCCGGCTCACTACCGTCTCAAGGCTGGCTCTTTAAGCTTTGAAACTAAGGCTGCCATAAGCACAAACCCATGGTTTTTAAAGGCCGTATACACTGGAAAAACCGGTGATTACAGAGAGATTACAAGGCTTGTAAGCACAAAAAGTTCCTCTGCCGCCACTATTTTCGGCGACGAGCCTGATGTGCAAAACGCCCTTTATTGCATCCTTGACACAGAGCCTAAGCCAGAGTCCGAGCTTGTTTTCTGGGCGCAGGTTTCAGGGGACGAAAACCGTGCTCCATTTTCAGGAGATGGAACCGACCCGAAGTTTTCCGAAATAAGCTGGCAGTACTACACCGAGAACGGCTGGCAAGACATGGACTTTTACGATGGTACCTGCTGTTTCCTCACAGATGGGGAAATTCGTCTGCGCTTTGGCAGCGCCCCTGCCGCCCTGTTTCCCGAAACCGACGTCTACGGCCCTGCTATCCGCTGCCGTCTTATTTCCCATGAATATGACGTACCCCCTCGGCTTAAGTCTCTTTCAGGAAATCTTTTTCCCATGTTCCAGCAAACTACCAGCGCCGCTGTTTTTTCCCTTTTCGGTGATGACAGTGTTTCCCTTTGCAGCAGTCTTGCCGCCCTTGGTAATATTTTTGTATACTGCCGTGAGGAGCAAGGCGGTGACTATCTCCCCTATGCCGAGGCTCCGGAAAGGTTCAGAGGCGGCGGCAGGTTTTATACCCTTTCGATTTTGGAAGACGGGGTGCAAATAAACTTTGATTTGGAGCGTTTCGGCTTTGCTCCCTTTGCCAGTGAGGATTCTGTCCTCATTTGCTGTTATGATAATGAAATGCTTCACCACAGGGCTTTAGGTCCTGTTTACGGCTATGACAATCAGGAAATAAGTCTGGAGCATGTCTCCGGCTTGGTGCCTCAGGAGCTTGCCCTTTTGGTTCAGCTGCCCTCCCACGAGGAGGGGGAAGCCCCCCGTTTTCGCCTTGTTCGCCCTGACAGTGAGGACAAAGACGAAATTTGCTATTCCGTCTTATCCGAGGAGGGAAAAATTTTAATCCGCAGACCTACTTATGATGGAATTTGCAGCCTTTTTCTTGCTCAATGCGTTACAACTCATGGTCAGGCGGGAAATCTGCGCTCCGGCGCTGTTCTCCAGCTTTTGGGCGGCTATGACGGAACGGAAACTATAAGAGAGTTTTTTGTGCCCTCCAATGGTTTCGGCGGCCAAAGTTTTGAAACGGCAGAGCAGCTTCGCCTGCGCTTTACCTCTGATATGCGTGGCTCTGGCTCTGCTGTTACGGCGGCAGATTATGAAGCCTTGGCGAAATCCGCCTCAGGCCTGTGCATACATAAGGTGAAAGCTGTGGTTTTCCCCAAGGAAAACCTTGTAAAGCTCGTTGTAAAGCCTTATACTGATAAGCGGCGGCCGGAGCTTTCGCCTTTATATATAAGGCAGCTTTCCGCCCATATGGAAAAACGACGTATGCTAACCACCAGAATCGAGCTTATTTCCCCCCGTTATGTCCGCATTGACCTTGACGCAAAAATCTTTGTAAAGCCGCATTTTGAAAAGGCCAGAGAGGAGATTATAAATCTTCTTCAAAGCCTTTTAGATTACGAAACAAGTGATGTTCCCTTTGGAAGCTGGGTTCGCTTCGGCGAAATTTATGGTGCTTTAAGCCGCCTGCCCTGTGTTTTGCGGGTGGATTCTCTGCGGCTTAAGCCTGAGGACAGGCAAAACCTCACAGTGGTGTCCTCGGACTTTAAGCTTGCCGACAATGCCCTTTGCTATCCAGGGGAAATTAATCTGGAACTTTCAAATCTCGTTTCAAAAAACAGATAAAAAGGCCTTGCAGCAACCACAAATGCCGCAAGAAACCTTTTTAGCGCCGGCTCCTTTTAAGGTGGTGTGTTATGTCTGGTATAATAAAAAAATACAGCTTTGGGAAAAACCGTCTCTCACGAAGTCTGATGCGGGGCTTTGACCTTACGGAGGAGGGCAGCCTTGTGGCCTCCGGCAGGGTTTCCGTCCGCCATATTTTCCTTGGCGGGCTGGACGGGGCGGAAAATGGCCTTAACTGGGGCAGGCTGTCCTTTAAACTTCAGTCAGAGGGCGACATGGCCCTTACCCTGCGGGCAATGGCCTCGGATGACCCCGTTTTTATCCGCAGCGGAACCTTAACAAAAATTGACGATTTTCTTTTAGACCCCGATATTACGGCGGATATTAAAGAGCGCTTTTTCTCCATGGCCGGCGGTCTTGAAGCAAACGGAGCAAAAGACGTTTTGCTTAATGGTATTTCCGGACGCTACCTTTACCTTTGGCTTAGTCTGGAAGGGGGCAAAAATGCCAGCATTTCCGACCTTGCTGTTTTCAACCCAGTGGACAATTTTACGAAAACCTTCCCCGCTGTATACAGGGCGGAAAATGACTTTTTCAGCCGCTATATGTCAGTCTTTTCAAGCCTTTACTATGAACTTCAGGAAACTGTTGATAAACTTCCCTCTTACCTTGACCCAGACTATGCCTCGGTTCCCGCTTTAAGGCTTTTCTGCTCATGGCTGGGCATTGAAACCGAGGGCAGCCTTACAGATGAGGACAGTCTGCGCCGTGTTGTGAAGGCCGCTCCAAAACTTTTGGCGGCAAAGGGCACAAAAAGCGCCATCGAGCTTGTTATAAAGCTTTTTATCGACGAGCCGTTTTACATCGTTGAGAGAAACCTTCTTACAAAACAGCAGGAGGACTCCAATATGTACGGCAGCTCCCCCTATGATTTTTCCATTCTCATAAACCGAGAGGCAGACGAGAGACTGCGCACCTGTCTTGAGTTTTTTATAAACCAGTTTAAGCCCATAAGAAGCCGCTGCCGAATTGTTTTCTTCGGCAGAGACAGCAGCCTTGACTCTTTCACCTACCTTGACTTTAACGGCACCGTTCTGCAAAATCAGGCAGGACTTCTTGACGGGGGGCAATCCTTAAGCGGTTCCAGCTATCTTCAGTAAAAATATGCGGTCAAACTTTTCTTTATAAATTGTTTTTAAATCTCCGATGCCCAAAGCCACGATTTCAAGCTTTTGTCTCAGGGGTTTCGGGCTTGACGGCTAATAAATTCAAGGAGCGTGTAAGTATGACTATCAAAACATCGCAGGAGGGCGCAAACACTATTTTGGCCATAGAGGGCCGGATAGACACCAACACCAGCCCCCAGCTTCAAGATGCCCTGCTAAAAGCCTTTCAAACGGCAAAAACCGTAACGGTTGATTTTGCCGCTGTGCCTTACATAAGCAGTGCGGGACTTCGTGCCCTTCTTATCGGGCAAAAGACAGCGGCTTCAAAGGGGCTTACCATGGAACTTAAAAATGTTTCACCGGCGGTGTTTTCCATATTGGAATCTGTGGGCTTTTCAAAAATTCTGACCATTAACTAAAGGGGATTTAAGCTCAAAAAGCTATATTTCAGCTTTTTTCTTATCCTGTTTTTAAATCCATATATAAAAGCCAAGACCCATAATTGTATAAGGGTCTTGGCTTTTTACGCATTTTTTATGGGGGGCCTTTTTAGCCTGCCGTTTCTCTTAAATTTTTCTGTATTGTGAAAATATTTTTCCCGTTTTCACGTTTGTAGGCCACATCATCCATGCTATTTTTCACCATGTATATACCAAGGCCGCCAACATCCCTTTCTTCTGCGGAAAGGCTTATATCGGGGTCTGCCTTTTCAAGGGGATTATAGGGAATCCCCCCGTCCATAAACTCTATAATTACCCGCAGGGGCTCTTTTTCCACACGGCAGCGTATGCTTGCCTCGCCAACCTCCGGATGATAGGCATAGTGGGCAATGTTAACATATATCTCCTCCACCGCAATCTCTATGGCGATAAGGTCTTCCATAGGGCAATTATAGCTTTCCAGTATCCCTCGAACGAAGGCCAGAACTTCCTCCAGACGCTCTGTTTCTGCGCTTATAATAAGTTCTTTCATGGGCTTTCAGCTCCTTGTCGGTTTATATGCCGCCTGCCTGTAAGCTGCGGCGACCCTTAGGTAGATTCTTCCACAACTGCGGTGTTTCTATGCGTTTTCCCTGCCTTTAAATTTAATTCCAAGCATTGTAATATCATCAAACTGCTCCGCTTCGCCCACAAATACTTCCATAGCCTCCTCCACAGCATTTAAAATCCCCTTCATGTCTTTATCCGAGTTTTCATCCAAAACATCTTTAAGCCGTTCCTCTCCGAAAAGCTCATCGGAAATATCAGTGGCCTCTGTCACCCCATCTGTATATAGATACAAAATATCCCCGCCGGAAAGGTTCAGCTCAAACTCCCCATAGGATATGTTTTCAAGCCCTGCCAAAACAAAGGCTGGGTCGGATTTAAGGTAGGTAAAGCTTCCATCAGAGCGCTTTAAAAGCGGGGGGTTATGGCCTGCGTTGCCATAAACCATTTTGCCGGTCTTAATGTTCAAAACCCCCATCCAAGCGGTTACGAACATGGCGGCATCGTTATTTTCGCAAAGCTGGGTATTAACCGAGGTTAAAACCTGCGAGGGCGCTTCGCCGTTTTGCGTGTGGTTTTTGATAAGGGTTTTTGCTATAACCATAAACAGCGCCGCCGGCACACCCTTGCCGGAAACGTCCGCTATAACAACACCGAGGTTTTCTTCGTCCACAAGGAAAAAGTCGTAAAAGTCGCCCCCCACTTCCTTAGCAGGCCGCATACTTGCAAAAATGTCAAGCTCCTTATGCTCGGGGAAGGGCGGAAAAATACAGGGCAGCATGGAGGCCTGAATTTGCGTTGCAACATTAAGCTCTGCTCCTATGCGCTCTTTTTCTGCCGTAACCTCCGTTAGCTCTTTTATATGCCGCTGAAGGCTGCCTGTCATGGAGTTAAAGGCCAGAGCCAAAGTTTCAATTTCATCTCCGGTTTTAATATCCAGCTTCGTATCCAGATTACCTTCAGATATTTCCTCCACTCCACGGCTTAAGTGAGCCAAGGGCCCTGTGAGTTTTTTTGAGAAAAAAGAACCTAATATGAAAACCATAACCAAAACAGCGCAGACAATGGCGGCTATGGCTATAAGCGCAGTTTTCACAGAATTGTCCACAGCCAGTATTGCGGCATCCGTCATGTCCATTATGCTATCGTAAACCTCGCTGACGGGGCGAAGGGCCTCATCCACATCCATAACAGTCACAACACCCCAAGGCAAAACAGACATGGGCTGGCAGGCCATATAAACCTGCCTTCCCTCATATTCAACCTGAGCAACGGAAGAAACACCCGCAAGCATATCTTCCATCATCTTTGCAATTTCGGGATTTTCGTGCTGGGTCATATCGGCAGTTATAATCTCCCCATTCTCACCTTTTTGGATATAAGGGGAGATTATAACATTGCCCCCTTGGTTAACCACAAAGGCATAACCTGTTTCACCTATGGAGGTGCTTATTATTTCTTCGTTTAAATTTGTCATCAAAGCGCCTATGCCCACAACGGCTTTAAAGTTTCCCAAAGAGTCAAAAACAGGGGCGGCACAGGTTATAGCAAGCCCACGCCCCATGGCGTCGCTGAAAACATCCGTCCAAATAAGACTTCCCTCACCCTTTGCGTCTATATACCAACCCCTTTGTCTGCCGTCTATATTCTCAGGCTTTTTGTCCGAATCGGGGTCCACCATTATGACAAATCCGCTTTCAGTGGCTATGTAGTCCGCTGTTATATCCTCGTCAACTTCCGTAATATGCAGTAATATTTCATTGCAGTTTGCCACAAGGCCAATTTCGTCCTCAAGCTCTGATAGAGACAGCCCTTCCGCAAGCAAAAGCTGCGCCGTATTTATGCCTGCAAGAGCAGGCTCCGGCGGCGAAGCATCTTTTCCAAAATAATTCTCGGGATTTGCATAAAGCTCCCCTGCATAGTTTGCCAAAACCTGTGTATATGTCTGCTGTTTTCCAAGCTTTTCGTCAGCTATTGATGCCTTTGTTTCGGCAGTGGAGCTGAGCCTTTCGAGTATCTGCGTTTCAACAGCCTTGCCGCTGCTGTCTCCCGCTGTGACACCAAGGTTGCTGCTGGCCTCAAAAACGTCTGTTCTTATCATGTCCACGCTTATAAAGGTGACAACGCCCATAAGAACCAGAGAGAATAATGAGATAACGAGAAGTATTAAGAATATTTTTCCCCGTATGGTTTTCATAATGACCTCCTGATAAAATATGTAAAGCTCATGTAATCGGCAGCATAGGCATCTTTTCTTCATTTGCCGAACCTTCCCTCTGGCTTTTTATCTGACCATAAGCTATATAGTCGTAAACCCGCCTGTATCCCTCATCAATTTCCAGCCTGTCTAAGGGCAAGCCCAAGCCCAGCGGGTGGTGCATTATCATAAATTCACCGTTTGCACACAGGGGATGAAGCCCTGTGAAAATAAAGCCACGATTTTTAAGAACCTCATAAGCATAAACCGCACAAGGGTCATTTAAGTTTATAAAAACATTTATGGTTTGCCCCATTTTATACGGCTTTTGTAAAAGTGCATCCGTAAGCTTTTCAAAATCTTCACCGCATTTAAAAACTTCTGTTGTTTTTGTAAGATGGGTTTCGTCCTGTTCACAGTGATATTCGGTTTTACCTTCAGAGTTTTTTCCATCTGCCTGCTTAAAGACCACGCTAAGTTTTTCGTATATGCCTTTTATAAAACTTTCATGCTCCGGCGGCAAGTGCAGACTGCCCGCATCTTTTTTTCCCTTGGGCAAAACGGCTACGGCAAAGGACTGTTTGCGGCAGCCGTTTATGTCAAAGGAATGCTTTAATATATCGTTGCTGTGAACGGAAAGCAAAAAGCCTGTGGGTAAAAAGCCACAGCTTATGGTCTGACGCTGGGCTATGGAATGGAAGGTGACAGAATGTATTGCAACAGCATTGTACTCGTCTATGGGGGGGCTATCTAACACAGCTTTTGTAAACTCAGTGCCGACACCAAAGCCCCTATATGTCTTTCTGACTACGTGCATGGTCATCTCAGGCACCCTTTCAAGCCCTTTGAAGGGGGTCAGGGCAAGGCTTGCCACAGGGTCTTTCCTGTCACTTAAGGCAAGATAGCATAAAATCTCGCCTTGCCTTATTTTTTCCGCCAGCTCATGAGGCTTATATATATAATCTCGTGGATAGCTCTCCCCATATTCGTCACGTATGCAGGCTTGAAAGCCTAAAATATCCTCCATTGCATCGGGGTTGACTTCTTTAAAATCGCAGCTTAATTTTTCTCCGGTTTTTTCCCTCGTAAGTTCTACCATTTTCAGCACTTCCATCCTTAATGTCAAAACTTGTGAGCAACAGAAAATCCATAGCCCCTGTCTAACTTGTAAGCAGGCGCTTATATCAGTACGCTTAGGTTGTTAACGCCGAGGGTTCTTGTATATTTTATGTCACGGGCAGAGGCAGCCACCATTTTAATTCCAAGGCTTTCTTCCATATTATCCGGATTGCTTTCGTAGAAGCTTATGGGGTCAAATTCCCGACCGCCGTTTCGTATGCGCAGGATAACATGGTCTGTTCCCGACAGGAGACGAACGTCCATATAGCCCTCGTCATGGTCTTCAAAGGCATTTTGGGATATGGACAATAAAAGTTCCTCTAAGGCCAGAGAAATAAACATGGCTCTTTTTTCATCGATTTTATTGACCGCCGAAAACTCCGAAATCTTTTCCGAGGCATTTATTATGGAATCCGTATCGTTTTTAACAGAAAAGGCTATGGAGCGGGAATTTTTCTCGTCTTCCTCATTTAAAAGAAGAAGCCTTGAAAGTCCCCGTTTTTTGCCGTAAATATATGAAACAGCAAGAGTCAGCAACACCGTCAAAGCCTCGCCCGCAGGTATGCCCGCCCAAACTGCAAGGGGGGAAACCTTTGATAAAAAAAGTGATGCGGCAAGAGGCAGGATAAGGCAGCGGCAGGCGGATATAAGGTTTGAAAACCATAGCACACCTATGGTCATAAAGTGAAACTGATAAAGATTTGTAACCATGGCAAAGGGCATACTCAAGGCAAACATGAAAATTGCAAACATGGCCGACTGGAAAAGGCTCTCGTCGTAAAGACCGAAAATGTGACATATGCTTTTCCAAAAGACAGCCAGAGCAAGACCAAAGGCCGTTGCCAGAAAAAGCCCCCAACGCAGGGAAGCCCCCATAACATGGCGGATGCTTACATAGTCTTTTTCCCCGAAGAAAACCCCCGTTAGAGGAATAATAGTTTGGGAAACTCCCAAAAGGATGGAAAGGGCAAAGGTGTTCACATTTGCCAAAACGGTAAATACCGCAAGCCCTCCCAGTCCTAAAATACTAAGCAGCAGCCTGTTATATAAAAGTGTTCTCAAAACCGTGAAAAGGTTTGTAAGAGCCATGGGGCTGCCTGTGGCAAGAAGCTCCCCTGTGGTTTTTATTTCACTTTTAAAGCTTACAAGACGAAGGTATGAGTCCTTTTTGAAAAACCCATGGAGGCTATATAGTAGGGCCGCCAAATTTGACAATACCGCCGAAAGACCTATGCCCCCCATGCCCATGTCAAACACCAGCAAAAACACAAGGCTGAAGCATATGTTACCCAGAGCCATTATGCCAAACATCCAAACGCCTATGTTCGGCTTTCCCGTTATACGGAAGAAGTTAAGGGGTATGTATAAAAGCATGGTTGTTATGGCCCCGGGGATAAAGTAAAGGCAATAATCTCTGGCTGCGCTTCTTATCTCCCCCTGAGCCCCAAGAATGTCAAGAAGCTTTTCAAGAAACACAAGAGCCCCAACTGTAACCAAAAGCCCAACCACCAGCATAAGTGCAAGAGAAAGGGAAAAAAGCCTGCTGACCCCTTCATGGTCATCCCGTCCCAAACGGCGGGAGGAAAGGGCAGCGCCCCCAACACCTATAAGAGAGCCAAGGCTTGTGTAGACGAAAAAGACAGGGCTTACAATGCCCATGGCTGCAAGTCCGCCGGCACCTAATACATTACCTGCTATAACCCCGCCGGAAAAGCTTGATATGGTGCCGCCTAAAAGAGACAGTATAGAGGGGAAAAGAAACTTTCTGAAGGTTTGCGTATGAAAACATCATTGTCCCGCAGGGATTTTTCCTCCTGCTTTTCCACCTAGCTTCCCCCCATTTATATCAAAGTTCATGGCCTTGCTCCAAAGCTCAAGGACAAACTCTTCATCTTTCTTCCATATTAACAGTTTAATCCGCAGGCCCTGCCTTGTCAATGTCGGCGAAGGCTTTATAGGCCTCCATATAGCTGAAAACAGACTTGTTTTAGAAAACCTTTAGGATTGCCGGCTTTATATACCGAAGTTTTGTGCTAATATATAAATAGTAATAAGGCATCTGGTTTATAAATTGCATGGAAACCACCTTTTTATACTCTGCTTTGAAATATGAACAATAATATAAGGGGGCTATGATATGGACGAAGAAATCCTGAAACAAAGAGAAATCAAAGATGTGCGGGAACGTCAGGAGCAGGCTCCGGCGCAATTAGAACACCTTCAACCCCTCCAAAGCTGGGGAGGTGCCCAAGGTGAGCAGCTGCAACGGCAAAAAGAGAGCTTTGCTGAAAACATTATGGAATATCAGACTGCTTATGGCCAAGCCGCCATAGGCCAAATGGGAAGACAGGCTAGGAGAATTCGGGTTACCTCCTCGGCCAATGTCTCGGGGCCCCTCACAGCGCAGCCTGTGGCAAGCGAGAGTTATAAAGCAAGGCGTGAGCGGCAGAAAAAACTTAAGGCCGCCAGAAAGGTCTGCCCCGTAGGGGATGAAAACACTATGGAAATTGCCGCCCAGATAAGGGCGTCTATTGATTGCCGCACAGCTGTAATCGACGACGAAGTCAGAGGGCTTGTGGAAAAAAGCGGCTCTGACCCCCGTATCCTGAGGGCTTTCTGCCAAGACTATAACCTTGATAGAAAGGGTAAGCCCGCAAGTGCCATAGACGAGTATATTCAAAAGGAAAACGGCAGCTTTATGCGAGAGTACGCAAGTGGCGACCCCCTTTTGCGCCGCCCCCACCTTGACCGTATAAAAACGGAAATGATAAGTTGGACTTTTAGCATGAAGCCGGATATGTTTACGCCGGAAAACCTTATAAGGCGGGCTGCCGAATATAAGGCAATGGCAGATAAGTTTACATATTTTGAAAACCTGCAAAAAGAAAACCCCGAATATTTTGAACAACTGCCCCAGCTTGAGCAGGAGGTTCTTGAAGAGCAATCCAGATTGGGAGTCGCATTTACCCATGCCTTCTCTATGCATATGAACGCATTGGGTATTAATTTTAACGTCGGAAAGGTTTACGGTTATGACAGCAAGGTGCCGATAGAGCTTGGCCTTAATATGCGAGACGATGCCACAGCAAATTATTCAAGCAAGCTTAGGTCTTATGGCAGCGGTGTGAAAAATCTCTTCGCTAATGAGGTTGAGCGGCTTGTGGCGGCAGAAAACTCCTTAGAATTAGAGAGAGAATTCGCCGAGCAAGATGAGCTTTTATCGCAGAAATTCGGTGTTTCCTTCCCCAATGGCGGCACTCCGCTTTTATATGAGGATTTTGCAAAATATCGGAATATGATTCTCGAAAATCCCGAAGCATATCAGCGTAATAGGGAATTAATCGACAAGGTTTTTTCCGACTTTTTTAAGACTCAAAGCAGTCGCAGCGAGCGTTTTCTTTACAGGCTTAAGCTGCAAAGAGTGCAGAATAATAACAGTATCAACCCTACTGAAGACCCGATTAAAACTTGGCTTACACATCAGGCAAGCATCTTATTAGATAAATGTTCCAAAGAAGATAATCTTATGGAGCACTATGCAGGGGCTCTTATGGATATTATGGCGCACCTTTTACTCGGAAAACCCCTAAGCAATCCAGCTGAATCTGCTTTGCAGCGCTACAAAGCAGCGTCCGCAGAAGAAGAATAGGGGGGAGGATAAATGATGGAAACGACCATAATAGACCGTGGAAACCTTGACTTTTTTACCTCTTTTCTCCTTCCGGATGCCGCTTTGCTTTTGAAAGAAGGCAAACCCATTTTCGCTTTGGGCCTTGTTGAAAATGAGGAGGCCTGCGGCGCCCTTGCCGGCGGCCCAAGAGACGGATATTTTGAGATTTCATCCTTTTTTGTTGCCCCCGTCAAGCGGGGCAGGGGTGGCGGCAAGCTTCTTCTTGAAAGCCTAAAAAGCTGTATGGAGGGGCAAAGCTCGCTTTTTGGTATACGCTCGGACTTCACTGTGACAAACGGGGAGCTTTCTATGTATGAAAACTTTCTGCGGCACTCAGGCTTTGAATTTAAAAAGCCAAGGGAAACCATATACTCCGTCAACCTTTCTTCCCTTTCAAAATCCCCGTTTTTCTCAAAAGCCGCTGAAGGACTGAAAGTGCATCAATTTTTGGAAATCCCCACATCCTGTGTACGGGAGTTGGACCGCTCGGCCCGTATATCCGAGGAGGCCATACTGCCCCTTCCCCTTGATAAGGCAGAACTTGACCCTGAGCTTTCCGTTGCCGTTATGGACGGCTCACGGATAGACGGATTTATGGTGTTTGACCGCTCCTTTAACGGGCAGCTTACCCTTGCCTACGCTGATTCCGGAGCAGGCGGCTCTGCCGCTTTTTCCTCAATGCTGTCAGCTTCCTATCAAAGGGCTTTAGAAAAATACCCAAAAGACACCGAAATTATAGTAAACTGCGTAAACGCAATTTCTACCTCTCTTTTAGAAAGGCTGGCTCCTGAAGGGCGCCCCCTTTCAAGGTCTGCCTTGTTCCTGACGTCAAAAGAAAATTAGAAGACTTAAAAAACCAACTGCCCTCCCAAAGCAAGTTTTGGGCGGGCAGATGGTTTTTAGTTTTTAAGAGCTTATATTATGTTTTACTCCTGCTGACTTTTAAAAACGGCAAATTTGTCAAAAACCGAAGGCTCGGTGTTTATTCCGTCTTTGCCGATTTTTTTGTCAAACACGCTTTTTTGCGTGTTTATAGAGTTGCCGCTTTCCCTTTGAAGCCAAAGCTCCATATCCTCCGGCTCTTCATCAATGGGGAGGGTTCTTTTCCTTTTATTTTGCTGGTCTATGCGCCAGTCTAAGTCCTTTTTTAAGGCCATGGGGCATCCTCCTCAGATTTTCCTTGGCAGCCAAAAGCCCCTAGAGAACAAGATGGGCATAAGGCTCAAAGTCCGCACGGGTGAATACCTTGCCGGTTTTAACAAATTCATAGCGTATGGCCTGTAAATAGTGCTTCATATGCACCTGCCCCTCGGCTTCTGGGTCGGCAGCCGCCAAAAAGGCTGCATTGAGTATGCAGTTTTTTATGTTTCCACCCACAAACTCAAAGCGCTGGGCAAGAAAATCTATGTCCACATCCTCGGCCAAGGGTGTGTTTTTCGGGATTGTGGCATTCCAAAGTATTTTGCGGGTTTCCACATCAGGAAACTGAAATTCCACTATAAACTTCATGCGGCGGAAAAAGGCGGGGTCTATATTGTGCTTATAGTTTGTTGCCATGACAGAAACCCCATCGTAAGCCTCCACCTCCTGCAAAAGCAGGGCAGTTTTGTTGTTGTTGGACGATTGGTTCGAGCCGCCGTCGTCACTGCGCTTTGCGAAAAGCGTGTCGCACTCGTCGAAAAATAAAACTACGTTGCACTTTTTCGCTTCCCTGAAAATCATGGATATGGACTTTTCCGTCTCACCTACATATTTATCCACAACCTTGGATAGGTCAACCCTGTAAAGCTCCAGATTAAGCTCGTTTGCGATAACCTGAGCGCACATAGATTTTCCCGTTCCGGGGGCGCCGAACAAAAGGACAGACAGCCCACGGCCGTATTGATATTTTTTCAGATAGTCCCATTCTTCATAGACTTTTTTGCGGTAAATAAGCTGGTCACAGGCATTTTTAAGGGCAAGCCGCTGGTCAGGATTCATAACAATGTCGTTCCAGCCAAATTTTGCGGGAATACGGGTTGCCTTTTGGGTAAGCTCGTGGCTCATTTGGTTGTTGCAGGATTGGAAAAGTATACTGCGGGGGATATCGGTTTTTTTATCCATGGCCGCAAGGGTTTTTGCCTGATGGATAGCACTTTTTATTTTACCCGATGTGAAAAGAAACTTTGCCGCCATCTCTGTTAGGTCAACATCATCGGCAAAACTGTATCCCTGTGCATAATGGTCCCAGACCTGCTCACGTTCCCTTGTGTCCGGCGTTGGAATTTCAATCTGGGCAAAATCCATGTCGCTTATCTGCCTCATGGGCAGCTTTTCCATGCTGACGGCAAAGGCGGGAATATCGTATTTTGTAAACTTTCCAAAGGCCAAGTCCATATAGCCGAAAAACTTTTCCTTTTCCTCCTCACGATAGGCAAGCCCGTCTAGGCAGACGCAGGAATCTGTTAAAATACATTCACGGGCGGCAGCCCAAAGGGCCTTATCCACAAAGGCAAAGTCATAGACAAAAAGCTTTGTGCAGTTGATGGAAACACAGCCCTTTTCCCTATCCCGACAGAAATGGGTTATGGTAAACTTTCTTCCCGCCCCTTCATCTCCCCAAAGGGCAACAATTCGCCCGCCGTCATCATAAAATATGTTAACAGCATCCAAGATGCCCCTGTTTGCTATAAAGGGGTCAATTTCCTTTTTATCTGTAAGTCTTGAGAAAAAACGGGCATAGTTTTCGTCTATACGGTTTGGCTCGGGGCCGAAAAGAAAGTCTATCATCCTCTTGTCCGGAGAGACAACCGTTGAAAAGGGCATTGCATTGTTTATAGAAAGGGCAAAAACCGGCGTTAACTGCTCTAGTGCAAGGGACATTTCACTGTATGCCTCGGTTATGGAAAAATCCTTTCCGTAAAAAACTCTTGCAGCGGATTCGATGGTGGGAGCAGACAAAGCGCCGTTTTGGTTAACCACCTGAAAAACACCGGCATAACTTGTCTGGGTGGCGGATAAAACAGCACAGGCAAAGCAAAAGGTGCTAAAAGGGGAAAGCCCCAGCTTTTCGCAAAGCTCGTACATGGGCATGAATATATTGCCTTGGGCTTTTTTTGCCCTGTCTTTTATGTGCTCCATGCAATCTGTGGCCGAAAGGCCCTCCCCCGCATCCCTCGAGGAAACATCCTCGGCAAATTCGGCAAAAAGCTCATCCAGCTCTGTTGGCGGCACAGCCCGCTCTTGCGGCCTTGCAAAACCGCTTTCATCTTCGGTTTCCCCGCCGGACTTCAGCAAAAACTCCGCCAGCTGCTTGTCGCAAAGGTCCCTTGCAATTTCCACATCAGGGTAAATAACGTTTTTATACCCTCCCGATTGGCTGGCAAAAAGCCCCATAAGCCCGTCAATGTAGTCAGATAGGCGCATATCCACGCAGGCAAAAAGATAGTCTGTGTACTCACGATAGCTTTCAAAGGGCACTTCCCTTTTACTAGGAGAAAAAAGTTCACTTAAACTTGCCATTGGGGCGCCTCCTTAGATATTTGTGAATATGTATCCCGCACCACGTACGGTTTCTATTATGCCTGTGCGCTCTGGGTCCAGCTTTTTACGAAGGTTTGAAATATGTACCATAACAGTGCGCACATCACCCAGACTGTCGCTATCCCAGACGTTTTCATAAATTTGACGGTAGAGTAAAAGCTCATCCGGATGCTCTACCATATATTTAAGTATTTCGTATTCAATGGACGAAAGGCAGATTTCCTCCTCACCTTTCAGCACTCTGTGGCGGACAGTGTCCACAGTAAACTGCTTAAACTGATGAAATCCCCGCTTATCATTGCCCCTTATGTTTTTAGAGCGGCGGATAACCGCATCTGCCCTAGCCAAAAGCTCGTCATAGCTTATGGGCTTAACCATATAATCGTCGCCGCCGCTGCGCAGGGCCTTAACTATGGTTTTGCTGTCGTCAAGGCAGCTCATAAACACTATGGGGCAGGTGCAGGCATCACGGATTATTTTGCACAGCTCATCCCCTCGCTTATCGGGCAGCACCACGTCCAAAAGTATAAGGTCGTATTCCTTTCCCGCCAAAAAATCCAAAGCCTGCTGACAGGTGAATGCGGCATCTACCTGATAGTTTGCGTGTGTCAGGTTCATCTGCGTTATAATAGATAAATCCTTATCATCCTCAACGAGAAGTGCATTATACATAAGCTTATTCCCCCCCTGCGGTTTTACAAATTTAATTGCATTGCAGCCTGTAAATAGTGTATAATAAGAGTTACTTTACAGGCATCTGAAAAATAAGTGCTTTTTATTCATACCACATCTGAAGATTTTGCTTTTTACCTTTATCCGGTCACTTGTATCTGTATAATGTCCTTTAGGCCATTATGCCACAGGTTCACAGCCCCCTGAGGGTAACTGCTTGCGGATATTATATCATATCTCATTTTATTTTCCAGCTTTCAACATATTTTTAAGGGGTTTTTTAGTATTCTTAAGGAGGAATCGCATAATGTTCAGAAACAGCCGCATAATCTGGGTAGTCTTTGCGATACTTCTGGCCTTAGTTCCCATCCTTTACCTTTACATAAGCCTTGGAGCTTGTACCATCTGTCTTGCGGCAGCCATTACAATACTTATCATTTATATAAGAAGATTAATAAAACTTTTAAATGACTCTCGAAAGCAGGATGAGGCTTTCAGAGCCCTTGCCGACAATGAGGCAAAAGCCCATAAGGATGAGCTTGCCGCCATGAGCAAATCAAACCATGAGGCCTTGGAGGAGTTTCGCAGCCTTATGTCCCACCAGCTTCGTATGCCTTTATCAATAGTTCAGGGTTATGCAGGTCTTTTGGAAAAAGACATCATCACCAACGAGGAAATGAAAAAAGAATACCTTGGCAAAATAGTTGACCGCACCCAGTATATAAGCGAAATCCTTACAAAACGTCTGGCTTCATGCAGGGCTTCGGATGAAATTGCTTTGGAGTTTTCACGTTTTGATATTATAGCTCTCCTGCGTCAAATAGGCGAGGATATGCAAACTGTTGCCAAAAACCATGGCATCAACATACAAACCATCTCCACCTTGGATAGTCTTTATATCGAGGGGGATTTTTATCAAATAAGCAAGGTTATTTTTAACATCCTTGAAAACTCTCTTAAATACATGGGCCGTGAAGGTCATGTGACAATAATGGCTGAAGCCTCAGGCACCTTTGTCAATATCACCATAAAAGACGATGGCTTGGGTCTGGGCGAAGAACAGACACAGTACATCTTTGAAATGAATTTCCAAGGCAGCAACAAAACCATAGGCCATGGCCATGGGCTGTATCTTGCCAAAACCGCCATAGAGTCTCAGGGGGGAACAATTTCTGCCCAAAGCTCACAGGGTATGGGAATGACTATTAAAATAAGCCTGCCCATCTCCCAAAGTGTTGAAAACAGTCAAGAGCTGGAGCATTCAGTCTGCCCCTCATAAAATATAGTGCTTACGGAGAAGGGGAAATATGTATATTTCAAATAATGCTTTTACCCGTCCCGACATCCTCCACAAGGAAAGATTTCCAAAGTCTGCGCCTGATTGTGCCGTATCCGAGGGAAGGGCCATATTCGGCGCTTTCGACGGCCTTATAAAAGACGTTAACATCCATGAAGCCCACAGGCCCCTGTCCCTTGCCCTGCCGACTTTTTTAAATCGGCAGCGCATAAAAGAATGGGAAGCCTATGAGGTTTGTTTTGACGAGGGTTTTATCTGCGGGGCAATTTATAATATGGGCTCTGCTGTTTTTAATGTTCTCATGTTTTACGATAGGGTCGATAAAACCGTAAAGGCTAGACAAATTTTCTCCTATCCTCGAAAATGCGTACAAAACAGTCTGATAAACAGCGTAAACAGCCTGAAAACAGGAGCTTTTAAGGCCGAAATCAGAAACAATCTGGAAAGTGGCAGGGTTTTTATTTCTTCTGATTATTCGCCACGCTCTCCAAAGCATCTTCCCATGGGGGCCGAGCTTTCTTTCATTGCCTTGTCCTCGCCGGTGGTTACCATTATGCCTTTGGGGGAAAACCGCCCTCTTTATACCTATAAAAACCTTTTCAAGGCTGAGGGCAGCATAAAAATCGGCGACAGGGTTTTCAAACTCAATGAAAGAAGTCTTGGAATAATAGACGACCACAAGGGCTATTATCACCGGCATATGCACTACGACTGGATGACCTGCATGGGTTTTTCAGGCGGTCTGCCGCTGGGGCTTAACCTTTGTAAAAATCAGGCATTGGAGCCTGATAAGTATTGCGAAAACATTCTTTGGCTGGGAGAGCGGGGCCACCTTCTTCCCAATGTTGATTTTCAGCATCTTGAAAACGGCGACTGGCAGGTTTTTGACAAATATGGCAGTGTTAGCCTTGTTTTCCACATCCACGACAGCTACAAGCTTAACAGAAAGTTTTTGGGCAACGGAGCAGACTATACAGCTCCCTTTGGCACAGTCACAGGTTTTGTAATTGACGGGGACGGCAATAAAATCACTCTCGATGGCATGACCGCCATGGGAGAGGACATAAGCTACAATAACATTTAATAAACTTACTAAAACTAAGGCAGGACACCTGAAAATATGTCCTGCCTTAGTTTTAGTTTTAACTTCTTTTATGCTTTTAGCTGGCCGGTCAGGCCGTTAAAGGTGTCTGGGTTTTCTTAGATGGCGGCGCTTTAATTATCCCCTCTGCCATGTGGACAAAATTTCCCTCATATATCCGGAAACATCCATGGAATACACAGGATTAAGATATTTTTCGCTTATTACCTTCTCGGGCTGCCCCATAGCAACCACCCTTCCCCTATCAAGCAAAATCGCCTTTGTTCCGTAAAGCCTTGCAAGGCTAAGGTCGTGGACAACCGATATTACCGCCCTGCCCTCCTTTTTTATCCACCCTTCTATAAGCTGGAATACCTGCTTTTGGTAGATAAGGTCAAGGCTGTTTGTTGGCTCGTCCAAAACTATTATGTCAGGGTCTTGGGCAAAAAGCTGGGCAATGAAGGTTCTTTGAAGTTCCCCTCCGGAAAGCTCCAGTACGGATTTTTCGGCAAGTTCAGAAAGCCCCGTCAGGGATAGAGCCTCCGAAACTTTTTCCTCATCCCCTGCCGCCCCTCCGTAAAGGGCATTTTTTGAATGGGCATACCTTCCCAAAGCCACAACTTCCCTGACCTTAAAGGGATATGTGACCTCGTGGCGTTGGGATAAAAAGCCCAGCTTTTGTGCCAGAATGTGGGGTTTAAACCTTTTTATATCCCTGCCTTTAAGGCTTATTTGCCCTGTGTAACGGCAGCCCCTTGACAAGGCTCTTAAAACGGTGCTTTTGCCCGCCCCGTTTGGCCCTGCTATCATAAGCCATTGCCCCTGCTCCAAGGTGAAGCTCAGCCCATCCAGTATTTTTAAATCTCCGTAGGAAACACCAAGATTTTCTACCTTAAGCATATCAGCCCACCCTTCCCGACTTTTTGAATATGAAAACAAAGGCCACAGCCCCTATGAAAGACGTGACAACCCCCACAGGAAGCTCCATTGGTCTAACTATTGTTCTGCTCAAAAGGTCTGCCAGCATAAGAAAGCAGGCCCCAAAAAACATGGAGGCAGAAAGAAGCCTTTTGTGGTTTGGCCCTGTGAGCATTCTGGTCATATGGGGGCTTACAAGTCCCACAAAACCTATGGTTCCGCCTATGGACACGCAAACGCCTATAAGAATGGAAACAGCTATAAGAAGCTCAAGCTTAACTCTTTTTACGTTTACCCCCACACTTCGGGCATTGTCCTCCCCCAAGGCAAAGGCATTAAGCTCACGACTTCTCATAAGAATAAGGCTTGCGCATAATAAAAGAGCTGTGAGGATTGTCAGCACATTTAGATAGTCGGTGTTGGCTAAAGAGCCCATGGTCCAGAAGGTAATGGTTTTAACCTTGTCACCGGCAAAGGCAATAACAAGGCTGATTATGCTGGAAACAAACATTGAATACACTATTCCCGTAAGAATAATGGTGTTTGTGGACAAGGAGCGGTCCAGCTTGTGGGAAAGGCCCAATATCACAGCAAGGGACATAAATGCAAAAACTATCGCCGTTACCACCACTCCCCCGCCGCCGAAAAAGGGCAGCCTTGAGCCGAAGCTTATGGCCAAAACAGCACCCAGCGAAGCCCCGCCGGAAACCCCCAAGGTGCTTCCGTCGGCAAGGGGGTTTCTTAGTATTCCCTGCATTGCCGCTCCGCAAAGGGAAAGCGAGGCACCGGTTAAAGCCACGCAAAGCACCCTTGGTATCCGCACCGATAAAATTATGTCGCTGTGTCCTGTTAAAAGCTGCTTTTCGCCGGAGAGGGCGGCCGCTACACTTGCGAAAACATCCCTTAAAGGTACGCTTACACTGCCAAGGCAGACGCTTATGATAAAAACAAAAGCCGTCCCCAAAAGCATGGCTCCATAGGCCGCAGGGCGAAAGCCCCCGCCCCTAATCACCGTAGAAGAAGGCATAAAGCCCTTCGGCCGCTGAAACAAGCCTTGGCCCTGGCCTTGCGATTTCATCGGAGTCAATTTCCGTCACGGCACCTTCACTTACTGCCTTTATGCCCTGCCATCCCCTGCGGGACATTATTTCCTCCGTTGGCGATGGCTGGCCCAAAGTACCCATGCTTATGGTTACAATATAATCGGGGTTTCTTTCTATTACCTGCTCCTGAGAAATTTCTGCCCAGCCCGAAACGTCGGGAAAGGCGTTTTTCATGCCGAGAAGCTCCACTATTTCATCCATGAAGGTTCCTTTTCCCGCTGTCCAAAGGCCGTATTCCAGAGGTGAAACCTCAAAATATACTGTTTTTTCTCCCTGTATCGACTTAGAGCTTATGTCTTCAAAATTTTTCCTCATATCGGAAACTAAAGTCTCTGCTTCCATGTCTTTTCCCACAGCTTTGCCGATTAGCTCTATGGATTTATAAACCTCATCTATGCTTTCGGCAGAGTTTACCACCACCGGTATGCCTGCTTTTTCCATGGCAGCGATTTGCTTTAATGTCTGGTCCATCATGTTCATTATGACAAGGTCCGGCTTTAAAGCTATTATCTGCTCTGTGTTAGTTTCGCTACCCGATGAAATCGCCTGAAGCTCCAAAGCCTTTTCCGGATAGTTGCAATACTGCCCTCTTGCAATAACAAAATCCCCAGCTCCCAGAGCAAAAAGTATCTCGCAATCTGACGCTGTAAGGGCAATAACCCTCTCCGCCGGCCCTTCAAGATTAAGCACTCGCCCCTCCATGTCAACGAGCTGAAACGAACCTGTGTTTTCCTCCGGCTTTTCAAGCACTGTGCCGCATGAGGCAAGAAGGCTTAAGCCCAGCGCCAGCGCCAATATCAAAGCAAATTGTCTCTTTTTCATGCTTTCTCCCCCGTATATGCCGACTGACATCGCCGGCTTTTTTACTTTGTGTTTCTATGGAGCCATTCATATCCCACAGGGATGCTATCTTTTAATAGCAGGCGGTACCCTTCCGCCGGAGCGGGCTGCCATTGGTATCTATTTTTACCCTCATGGGGAAAAAACTGTGCCATAATACAGGCGATAACCCCGCCATGGGTGACAGTAACAGAGGATTTTTCCTTAAAAATCGCTCTTATGGCGGGAATAACCCTTTTCTCCATGTCCACGGCGCTCTCCCCATGGGGACAGGGGTTTTTTTCATTATCGCCTTTCAGCCAAAGCTTATAATCTTCCCTGTCTTTAAGCTCTGCGTATGATAGCATTTCAAAGCTGCCGAAGTCTATTTCTCTAAGCTCCGGCACCTTTGTAAAATTGACTTCCCCAAACAGCAGCCTTAAAGTTTCGTCTGTGCGCCTCATGCCGCTTGTGAAAAACTTGCAGCCCTCAGGAAGCTTATAAATCTCCTGCCGTTTTAGCTCCATGGCAAGACTTATTCCGTCTTTCGAAAGGGGCAGGTCAGTTTTTCCGCAGTACAGCCTTTTTTCGTTGGCCTCGGTAAGGCTGTGGCGTATAAGATAGGCTGCACTCGTCATTTTATCTTCTGGGGCAGACCGCAAAAAATCCTTGTTACAGACTCAGCTTCCCTTGCCGCCCAGCTCATAAATCGGCCTGTGGCCTCCCGCCAAAGTCTTGTCTGCCGGTCTGTGGGGACAACACCACAGAAAATATCCTCACATATGAGCAGGCCGTCCTTATGCTCTTTTTGCCAGTCGGCCAGCTCTAAGGCGGGGTCTCGCCCGTTTTTCATACATAGCATAACAAACTGCTCCACATGGTAAAGGCAGCTTTTTGATAAGTCCGGCTGCCTATCCTCCGAGCATAGGCAAATGTCTTCATCAGAAAGCCCAAATCTTTCTCTGGCATATTCCAGCTTTCCCTGATAGGCTCCCCCAATTATCAGATTCATACTTTGCCTCCCTGTACTTTATTTTCCTTGTTTTCTAAAGACTCCTTGCCATAACCCTCCAAAAGGCTGCCCTTGTGGCATATAATCTTGCCACAGCAGACCTCATAAACTGCGTCAAAGCTTTTGGCAAGGGCACGGTCTATATACGCAAGACTGATTCTGTATTCCTGAGTCAGCTCGCTATAAGTTTGAGCATCGGAATAAATCGAGTCAGAAACCACTACAATCCCCTCAACGCAGCTTGCAAAGGCACGAAGCTCCTCTGCCACCCGCTCTGCCGCCGAGTGGTCAACGCTGCCGTCCTTTGAAAACATCTCGTTTGCCAAAAGAGCTGTTGTGCTATCCAAAAGGAAAACCCCCTCGGGCCTTCCCCTGTAAACACAGCTCATTATGTCGGTGGGACATTCGATGGTTTCAAAGCCCCAGCCCTCCCTTTCGGCAATATGGCGGGCTATGCGCTCATCATCCTCCCTGTCAACCGGAGCCATAGTTGCTATATAATAAAGCGGTCCCTTTCCGGAAAGCGCTTTTGCAAGGCGCTGGGCGTGATAGGTCTTGCCGTTTTTAACGCCTCCTGATATAAGAACTTTCATATATACGCCTTTCCTTTCTGCTCATTTCACGAAATCGCAAAGGGTTTTAAGATAAAACGGCTGCGTCGGGCAAAGCCCCACCGCAACCGTTTTTTTGCATGAAGTCTCAGCGGGGATGCAAATCACCCACGCTCATCCAATCCTTGTAGGTCTACTGGCTCACGCATGGGGAAACCTTCCCCTCGCCTCATCTGCTCACCTTCTCAGGTTTCCCCAATGGAGGGCTTTCGCCCAACGTAAAGACCGACCGCTCTTTTATAGAGCCTGCCTTTGTCAATTACGCTTAAGCAGCGGACTTCGCATACAGTGGCGGTACCGCTTCGGGTTCTAACCGAATTCCCTTGTCCACCCTTGGGCGTTCATCCCGCACAAGGTCACAAAGACGCTGTATTTAATTTCCCCACAACTTTTACTGCCAATCCGCAGGGTAGACGGTGTATACATATTTTGCGTAATCCGGCGTTTTGAAGTGTATATGGCTTCCCTTGGGTATGTATATAATATCCCCAGGGCCGCCGGAAATCGTGCGCCCGTCTATTTCTATCTCAAGGTAACCTTCCAAAATGATGTCATACTCGTCATAAGTAAGGGTCCATTCAAAATCTGCACCGTTTTTAAGCTCCATAATTCCGCAGCCCATTCTGGGTGCTTCGGCCAGACTTGTTACATCTTTTAAAAGAACATCATCACGTCCGGCAAAAGGCTCAAGCTTAACACTTGAGGTTTTTATGCCTATTATACCGCTGGGGTCAACTTGTCTTTCAGACTCACAGGCCGGTTTTTGCATTTCCCGAACAACCTGCTCGACTATCGCTTTTATTAGCTCCTCACTAATATTCATATGGATTCCTTTCCCGAAAGCTCACAACTGTCTTTAACTGTGTTCACCGCCTAGGGTATAAGGCCCTTTGGCGGGGCATCCGACCCCGATTTTGGCGGGGTCGGATTTATGCCAAAGCTTAGTCTTCGTCTTTTTCTTCGGCGCCCTCTATGAGGTCGCTCCCTCCGTTGTCAATCTTTGCAAGGAGCATGGGGGACAGAATGTTAGCAAGGATAAGGGCTGTGATACCGGCAGTTAGCTTTCCGGCAATCATGGGGAATATCATATCAGAGTTAACACCTGCTGTAAAGCCGAGATGGTCGCCGAAAACGAAGGCCGCTGCAACTGCGAAGGACACGTTCAAAAGCTTGCCCTTGGGGTTCATGTCCTTCATGATGTTGAACATGGCAATGTTGTTTGCAAGGGTTGCCACAAGGCCGGCCGAGCCATTTTCATCCATGCCCAGCTTGCCGCCGATTTTGGAAAGTGCCTTTCCAAAGGTCTTTGTTATCCACATAACCATGGGGAAGGCACCTATTAAGACAACGGCAATCTGGCCGCAGACTAAAAGACCGTCCTCCAGAGGAATGGAGCCTGTAACGGCGTCCGGTTCAACCATGATGTTAAACAGGGGGAACAAAATGCCCGTTTGATACTCGAACACAGCAACGGCTGTGAAGAAGGTTATGGCAATTGTTACACCTTTACCAAATTTGTTAAAGCCGCTAATCATCTTGGCAGGAGCAAACCACAGACCTAAAACGATAAGTCCGGCAATGATGATAACAGGGATAAGGTTTATAAGGATTTCACCAATGTTCATTTTGTAAGGGGTCATGTTCATTACAAGGCCGCCGACTATGCAGCCAATGGGAATTGTTATAAGACCGGCAAGGATACCGGCGCCCAGATAGGAGCGATCCTCGGGCTTTATGATGGTAAGAGCCACAGGGATTGTGAACACTATGGTGGGTCCCATCATGGAGCCTAGAATCAGACCCGCAAAGTTACCGATTGCCTCATTGTCTCCTGCAAGCTGCATGGCAAGGGGATAGCCGCCCATGTCGTTTGCCAGAAGGGTTGTTGCAAACATGGCGGGGTTTGCGCCCACAGCCGTATAAAGAGGGGTTATGATAGGTCCAAGGATGATGGCAAGGACAGGAGCGGCCGCCACGACACCGGCCATGGCGATAGCAAGAGAGCCCATTGCCATAAAGCCTTCGTCAAACTGCTCACCGTAGCCGAGCTTGTTGCCGCGCATTTTATCAATGGCGCCGACTATCATGAAAATCATCATGATAAAAATGATAACGGAGTTTATGGATAGGTCAGAAACCCATCCTTTTATACTTTCGGTAAAAACTCCTACATTTGTTATGTTGTCTATTAACTCTTGAAACATAAATAATAATCCTCCTACAAAATTTAGGCTTACAAGAACGTCATTTACAGCATATGGTCAAATAGCCTTGGTTCCGGCATGGGTATGACAGCGGTTCCGACGAGCATTTCGGCCTGCTTAGAGGCGGCTGTGACAGCCGTACGAACAGAACCCACATCTCCGGTTAGAGTTACATATCCCTTTCCGCCTATGGCAAACCCAATCCTAACCTCTATGAGGGTGATATTTGCCGCCTTTGCCGCAAAATCCGCCGCCTTAATTGCCGATGTCACAGAGAAAAACTCCATCACACCCAAGGCCCCTCGGGTTTCCACATGGTTTGAAAGGGAAATTGCCGGTATAAGGTCAGGATGCACATTGGGGATTATAAGGACATCCAGAACACATTCCCCTCCCCATTTTTCGCCCTCAGCTATTGAACTTCGGACATTTCCTGTATCTCCGCCGATTATTACTACATATTTTCCCGGACAAATCGTGGAGGTTCGAATAAGGTCAACCTTTGATGCCTTCAGCATATAATCGCTTACCTCTATGCCTCGGGCAATGCTGGAAAGCTCTATCATTCCAATGGCACGGCTCATATGGATTCCCCCTTCCTGCTGATAGAAGCTCCTTTTGCGTCGACTTTCACGATTGTGCCGCTTATGCTTGCATGAATATTTGCCGAAACAGCACCCTGCGCTTTTGCAAGAAGCTGCCCCTTTTTAATTTCATCACCCTGTGATACACATGGCTCTGCGGGCTTTCCGATGTGTTGAGCAAAAGGTATATAAACCTGCTCGGGATTAAGCTCGAAGCAGTCTTTCGTATGCTGGGTATAGTACTTTCCAAGGTTAAGCCTTGTTACAAGCCTTTCCGTTGGTACCCTGTGCATATCTATAATATCCAAAGCCTCGGGCTCCGGAGTTTTTGGAACATTGATGCCCCGCTCACGAAGTTTGCCCTTCATATAGACGTTTATGAGCCTTGGTGAAAGTCCCATTGGACACGAGAAAAGCTCACAAATGCCGCAGTCACAGCAGTTTACAGCGTCTCCAAAAAGCTCCTCAAACCTTTCGTTATCACGGGTTTGCTCCTCCAGCCAGACATTGCGCATAACCAGATGGGGGCGTATCCTGTGGCCTATAAGGTATCTGGGGCATAGGTCTGTGCAAAATCTGCACTGGATGCAAGCGCTTCTTGCCTGCTGCTTCAGCCGTTCTATGGGAACTGTGCTTCGTGTTATAAGGAAATGGTCACGAGGTAAAACTATAATGTTTCCGCTGGTTTTTGTAACGACGCTTTGGGAAATTTCCTCCGGTTCTTTCAAGACACTGCCCATCATAGGCCCACCCAAAATAACAGCGTAGTCCCTTATCTTAGGCTCGGCCTTTTTTATACATTCTTCAATGGCTGTGCCTATGGGAACGTGGAGCATTATGGGTTTTTCAACCTCGCCTACAACAGAAAGGTATTTGTCGCAGACGGGTTTTCCCTCATGGACGGCCTCAAACAGGTTCATCATAGTGCCGACGTTGTTTACAACCACGCCCACCTCAAGGGGTATGCCCCTTTCAGGAACGGTTTTCCCCGTTACCATGTGAACCATTGTCTGCTCGTCTCCGGCAGGGTAGAAGGTTGGCATTTTAAAAATTTCGATATTGACTCCGGCTTTTTTGATTGAAGCCTTAAGAGCTGCTATCTCATCTTCATATTTGCCCTTTAAAGCGATAACTATACGCTTTGCCCCCAGATGCGCCGCCGCAATTGCCGTGCCGCCAACAACTTTATCCGGAAAAGTTCTGCATAAAAATTTATCCGTTTCAATAAGAGGTTCGCACTCGGCGGCGTTTATTATGAAGCATTCCGCCTTTGTATCCAGCTTCACATGGGTTGGAAAGCCGGCACCGCCAGCCCCGACTATGCCGGAGCTTTGGATAGTCTCAATAAGTCCCATACAATCACCTCCGCACTATATAAGTGCCGAATCGATTTCAAGGTCATCGACTATTCCCACAACGGTAGCGTCAACCGGTGTTTGCACATCACCGACAGCACCCCGCGCCGAGCTCCCGCTTACGAAGATAACCGTTTCTCCGATACCTGCGCCTATAATATCCGCCGATACCAAGGGTGCACCGTCAAGCTCCTTTGTAACAATGTTTACAGGCTGGATTATAAGAAGCTTAAGTCCGGAGAGCTTTTCCTCCTTGCGGGTTGCCCATATGTTGCCTATTACTTTTCCAATGCGCATTGTCTGTCCTCCGCTGCCTGAGTGCCGATAGAGCTTTTGCCCTGTTGGCTCAGGTCTTTACAATTTCAATTCCATGTTCCTTTGCAAACTCACGGGCAAGGTCTGTTATTATGGCTTTTTCCCCTGTAAGAAGCCGTGAAGCCCCCTCGGACCGAGCCGCCACCAAATCTTTTTCCGTTACCACACGTTTTGCGCAAACATAGTCTCCGCCCTGCTTTTTCGGCTTTTCATAGCAGGTTTCAGTGTTTCCTTCACAATAGCAGAAAGTGTTTACAATGCTGTCCTCAAGCTCCTCATATGAGCAAATAGTAAGGCCCATATCCGTAAGCAGGTTCAGCTTGTCGTACATCATCTTTCCGTATGGCTGGTCGGAGCAATACTGAAGAAGCTCGATTTCCTCCTTCACCGCCCAAACCTTCTTGCCCAAAAGCAGTGCCTTTGATGCTATCCTTGTGTAAACCGTATCGCAGACACCGGAGGCAAGGCGGGCAATGTCTGAATTGCTAAGTCCGTAGAGAACCATTGCGTCGCATGAAGAAACGTCACACTGAAAATCGCTTAAAAGGGCACATTCGGTCTTGAAACATTCGTTAATTTTCGGGCTTTCAAGTCCCTTGTGGCATATGTCGCCATGCTCATGAGTTAAAATTATAAGCTTTTTTCTGTTATCCTCCCCTTCCGCAAGGTCTTTTTCAAGGTAGGCTGCAACTCTTGAAACAATCTCCTGCACCATTTCGTTATAGTCCATAGATATTCCCCCTTTCATTAAGGGTTTTCATATAAGGCAGTTCATGGCGATGCCGGCAGGCGTTACCAAAAAGGGGTTTTTCGGTTTTATCGTCTTAATTCCGGTTTCGCCTTCGATGATTTTTTCTATCCCCGTAAGGCAGCAGGTGCCGCCGCAGAGATATATCGTGTCGGTCATGCTTTTGTCTATATACCGGTTTATGATGGTTGCCATTTTTTCAATGACCGCCTTCACCACCGGCAAAATTTCCTTGTGCCTTGCATAGTCCTGCTTCATGGCCTCTGCCTCGGCAAAGGGTATCT
>JAAYFX010000201.1 GCA_012728025.1 Clostridiales bacterium | reverse complement strand
TCACAAGGCACTTAAATGCCTCACGCAATACCACAGTGAGTCCCTGGATTTCAGCAATATATCTATCTAAGAACATACCCTGCTCCACAGTCAGCCAAATGATAAAAAACTCTTTGCCATTAGCAAATTGTAACGCAATACACATACACTTTACGTAGATTGATATAACTACATAGCCTACAATCTTGCAGCAACAATAAGCTGTCAACATCAACAATACCTATTCATAAGGAGCCATTAATGCCTATTCCCGTTTAAGAAAACGGTCTAACACATTAGCGTATTTACACTTTTAATATAGTTTGAATCCCAACTATATGGTATACTTGATCTATGTCAAAGATTCCTTCAAAGAAAGTTCATCGTGCCGCTTTCGGCTATCACCTAATACAACTCTCACGCCGCTGGCGACGCCTTGATGAAAAAATCATGGCCAGCTACGGCTATACCGATGTTTCATGGGTGCCATTTCTAAGCTGCCTACATGGCAGTGAACGTTGATCAGGAAGTGATTGAGCAAAAGTATCATTTCTAAGCTGCCTACATGGCAGTGAACTTTTAATGCTCCTGGCCATCCGGCCACTGTTTTTTCTAAGCTGCCTACATGGCAGTGAACTTTGGCAGATAGATAATCCGGTCTGATTCGCTTTTCTAAGCTGCCTACATGGCAGTGAACCCTTTGTGGGTTGCCTGCTGGCTGGCATTATTTTTCTAAGCTGCCTACATGGCAGTGAACTGGTCTGTTGATGAAAAATCTACAGATCAAGCTTTCTAAGCTGCCTACATGGCAGTGAACAAGGCATTCTAGCGAGTGCCATTTATTGAGCATTTCTAAGCTGCCTACATGGCAGTGAACGTTGGGAGGCTCGCATAGGAACGCGGGTATCCTTTCTAAGCTGCCTACATGGCAGTGAACTTGATGGCACCGGAATAAGCGGCTACACAAGCTTTCTAAGCTGCCTACATGGCAGTGAACGCTCGAAGAACTGCACCAGGAAAGGGTTTTCATTTCTAAGCTGCCTACATGGCAGTGAACAAATCAATTCAAGCCCAAAACATTTTTAATCATTTCTAAGCTGCCTACATGGCAGTGAACAGTAAAATTAACACAGAAAAGTCAATTATAATAGTGAGTTAACCCTAAAAATCTATAAAAGACCCAAGTTTTAGCTAACTAGCATAACCTATTGATTTTATTAAGTTGTTAAAGAGTAATAAAAATTTGGGTCAAAACTCAGGTACGCTGGATACAGAACTTAGCCCATAAGTGCTAAAGGTCTGATTTTCAACTTGATAAGCTGGTTGTTTTTTAATAAAAAGTTTAAAGCTCTGATCAGAAGTTAAACTCTTCATTTGAATATATGGCAAATTCGTTGTAGTCACGACATTGCTGTAACGCGCCAAAGCATCGTCAAAACCAATATCACCACGTTTCACACGATGTCGTGCCAAACGTTCAGCATTGGTTTTCACCTGTTTCCGTCCGTACGTTGCATACCCCGTAATTTTACTGGTGGGTACTTCACGAATCGAGCTGATATGCACATAGTCGGTTAAACGGTCTAGCCATTTTTTAATGTCCAAGGTTTGCAAGTCGGCTTCAGATAGAGAAAAAAGACGTATTTTTTCACCTAGAAAACCGATTCCTTTTTCCTGATTAAAACGATATTGAGGAAATGAAATACCAATATTCACTTTATCATTGACATCTTTAATTTCAGCAAATGCGATATGCAATTGTGTGTAGATACGCGACCATAATTCATAAGGTGAAAAGTCATAATTTTTTATTAAAGACACTTCAATATAATAATTCATCACCTTTCCTTATCGCAAACGAATGTCAGACACATACGCCAAACCCTTTTTTCCAAGATAAAAACTGGAAACGCCTGCATTTTCAATCATTTGTTTCAGCTCTTTGGCGGTATCAACTTCTATATCCAATGTAATTTCAAGCAGCCCACTAGCTTTGGTGAGTTTATGGTTTATTTTCCCTTCGCCTTTGACAAATTCTTCACGCAAATACGGATTTCCATAAATCAGTTTTTTTGTTCCTGTCGTGTATTTATCCATAAAGTCCTTTGGAGTAAAACCATTATTAGAAATACCGCTAATGCCTCCCATTTTTGATTTCGCTGTGGTCATATCATATTGACTTACCAATCGTTGCATTTGCAGGTATAACGCAGAACAATACATCGGTAAAACAAGCTGTAGACCTTTAGCATTTACAGGCTTATATTTATCAAATAATGCTCCCAGTTGTTCTGAAGCTTGTTTAAGCCGTCCTTCCGCTTGCAATGGTTTGATTTTCCCAATGCTATCTAAGCGATTCAAAATAGAGACTGGATCAAGTGAAATCGGTTGATCAATATGAAATTGTGCTAATGATTTTTCATCTAAGATAAAATCACATAATTGCTCAATATTTAATGCCAAGACACCCCAAAACTCTTGAGAATAATCCGACAAAAATATTGGCTCTTTAACTTTAATCATTCCTGTAAAAGAATTTTGATCAGTACTACCTTTCATATTTCGGATATATGCAATTTCATGGTTAATGACTGTCGGCTTATCTTCAAAAGTAATTAATTGCTCTTTGTCAGAAAAGTAATAATGATCACTTTTACGAGCATCATATAATTTTCGTTGATCACCAATCAAACGGCTTAAAATACCCATCACAGTATTCTTGCTGATTCCTCTCGGATAAAAGTTCTCTGCTTTTTTGAGCTCAGTCATGGAAGCGACAAAATTACGGCCCTTTTTAGGTAGTGGTTTATCATTGCTACCGTCGAGGAAAGAGTTTCTCCATGAGGCCTCATAGTCGATAATAATACGCATACTACCCTCGCTTAATA
>JAAYFX010000200.1 GCA_012728025.1 Clostridiales bacterium | reverse complement strand
TCCCTGACGGACAGCTTTGTTGTGATAAGTGTAATTATCGGTTCGGCGGCAGGAGGACTATACTGCGCCGGCAAGCAGGGCGGGGGAGTGGTAACAGCAGGGGCGGCAAGTGCAGGAAGCTATATTCTGCTGGTGCTGCTTATTAGCCTAATGATAGCAAAAAGCGGAGAGCGGGAGAGCATGATTTTAAAGGTTATGATTGCCACGGTTGCGGGAGGAACCTTCGGCGGAGTGCTAAGATTGAACCGGAAAAAGAAAAAATCCAGACTTAGAAAATAAATATTACAAAGAGTAATCAAACGAGAGGGGTTTACATAAGTTAACCATGATTACCTACATATAGTAATTTGCGTGGAAAATCCCTACTATATATGCTTAAAAACATTGAACAATGGACGGTTTTGCAAAGAGTGGTTACTTAAGTTTACATAATATTGTTTACATAACCCCTCGTCATAATTAACAAAAATCATCTTATTTCGCAGAAAGGCTTGCGGAAGCCATAATTTTGAGTTATATTGTCCTCGTTGAGATATTATGTAAATTATATTTATTATTTCAGCATTGCCGTCCTTATATGAGGTGAAGTGATGGAGCTTGCAAAAAGAAATCACTTATCGAGACGGAGGCTTCAGCCCAAAGAAATATTGGAGCTTTGTTTTTTTCTTGTGTCCCTATGCTTTGTGCTGGGCGCAATACTTGGATGTTTAGTCGGAACGAGCTTTCCGGATTCTGCCAAAGCGGCAGGTGGCTTGCTTGACTTTAATTTTTTGGGAATGGGTTTTGTTTCAGGGTTTCTTGGTTTTGCCATGTTCAGTCTTTTGGCTGTTTTTCTTGGTTCGTCCTATCTTGGAGTGGCTTTTCTTCCCCTTCTCACCGGAGCTAGAGGATACATATTAAGTTGCTCGTCAGCATCCATAATATCTTCCTCGGGGGATGGCGGCCTTATTACGGCCCTTATAGTTCTTGGAATCCCCGCCTTTATTTCTCTGCCCTGTTTTTTTACAGTGGTTGTGGATGCGGCCATATCTTCCCGCCGCCTTGGTGAAATTACACGGGGCAGGTACGCACCACAAAAAAACAAACTTATGCTTCACTTTTTTTTAAGCGTACCCTTTTTGGTTTTGGGTACTTTGCTTGAGATGAAGCTGGTCCCTTATCTTGTTTCTATACTTACATAAGATATTGAAAGGAGGAGTGCCTTGTGGATAACGCCGCTTGCATGAACAAATATGAAAACTATCTAAAAAATGTCAAGAAGGCATCTGACAACACCCTCAGTTCTTATTTAAGAGACATAAGGCAGCTTGGAGAATACCTTGACAGGCACACGGATGACAGCTATGAAAGCGCATCCCCCGAGGAGCTTCATGCATATACTGATTGGATGAAGGCTCAGGGGAAATCCATTCCAACGATTTCAAGAAGCATAGCCTCTATTAAAAACTTCTATAAATACTTGATAACTGAAAACATAGTTCGGGACAATCCCGCTATGGGACTGGTTCCGGAAAAGGCTGTGCAAAAACTGCCCCAGATACTTACAGGTAAAGAAGTTGAGCTTTTGCTGGAGCAGCCGGAATGCACTGACCTTAAGGGCTACCGTGACCGAGCCATGCTGGAGCTTTTATATGCCACGGGGATAAGGGTGAGTGAGCTTATCGCCCTTGACATAAATGATGTCAATATCTCGGCAGGCTTTATCCGCTGTAAGGCTCAGGAAAAAGAGCGTATAATACCCTTGTATCCCGCAGCGGTTCGTGCCCTTTCCGAATACATAGAATTTATACGCCCCCAAATGCTGGCCTCCTCTGATGAACCCTCCCTTTTTGTTAACGTCAGCGGGGAGAGGATGTCACGGCAGGGCTTTTGGAAGATTATAAAAACCTATCAACTTAAGGCGAAGATAGAGAAAACCATAACCCCCCACACCCTGCGGCATTCCTTTGCAGCCCACCTGCTTGAAAATGGTGCGGACTTACGCTCTATTCAGGAAATGCTTGGTCATGCCGACATTTCATCTACACAGGTTTACTCTCAGCTTGTGAAAAAACAGCTAAAGGATGTTTACAATAAGGCTCATCCTCGTGCCTAAGGTAGATTTAAAACTAAATTTTACATTCTGTTCAGATATGATGGCGGCACCGATTATGGTGTCGTCATTGTGCTTTAAGAAGTAAAACCAAAAAGTGGCTCCTTCAGGCTTTAGGTAAAATAGCGTTGAAAACTTCCTGCCCTTATGGTAAACTAGCTTGGAATATACAATTTTTGCGGAGGAAATGATGCGGATTATGGGCATAGACCCCGGTATCGCAACTGTGGGCTTTGGGGTTATAGACAGTGACGGGAGAAACCTTTCTCTTGTTAATTGCGGCGTTATAACAACGCCGGCGAATACGCCCCTTTCCTCAAGGCTTGACCGCATATATGAGGATATGACAGAGCTTTGCAAGGTGTTTTCACCGGACGCAATTGCCTATGAGGAGCTTTTTTTCAACACTAATATAAAAACTGGCATAGCTGTTTCCCATGGCAGGGGAGTTTTACTTCTGGCAGGCTACCGCAGCGGTGCCCCTGTTTATGAATATACCCCCCTTCAGGTGAAGCAGGCCGTTGTAGGCTATGGCAGGGCGGATAAAAAACAGGTTATCGATATGGTAAGGCGCATTTTATCCATGAAAGCTCCGCCAAAGCCGGATGATGCGGCAGACGCTTTGGCACTGGCCATATGCCACTCTCGCAGCGCCACCTCATTACTTTCAAAGCACGGAGGTATTTCCCCATGTTCCACCACATAAAAGGTAAGGTTGTACATTTAGAACAGAATATTGCCGTTATAGACTGCGGCGGCCTAGGCTTTGAAGTGAATGTAACGGCCAACACCCTTTCAAGGCTTCAACTTGGTTCAGAAGCACTGCTTTATATTCACGAAAATATCCGAGAGGATATTTTTGACCTTTATGGCTTTTTCGACAGGCAGGAAAAACGCTGTTTCCAGATGCTTATAGGAGTGTCGGGGGTAGGGCCGAAGGCGGCTATGTCTGTTTTATCCTCAGCAACGCCCCAATCTCTTGCTATGGCTATAATAAGCGGAGACGAAAAGGCTTTAACCATAGCTCCGGGTATAGGGAAAAAATTAGCCCAGCGCATTTTGCTGGAGCTTAAAGATAAGATAAGCAAGGAAACAGAAGGCTTTATGCCTGTGCTCACTGGCTCCCAAAGCCAAAATGACGGGGGGTCAAAGCTTTCCGATGCCGCTTCTGCTTTGGCGGTTTTGGGCTACGGCAGTGCCGAGATTTCCCTTGCGCTTAAAGACATTGCCATTGACGAGCTATCTCTTGAGGACATAATCAAGGCTGCCCTTAAGAATATGGTAAAGTAAGGAGGCACAAAGCTTGAGTATAAGCTTTTCGGATACGGGAGAGGAACCTGTTGTTACCTCAACCTCATATCTGCCCGAGGACGCAAATGAAGGCTCTTTGCGCCCTCGCACGATACATGAATACATAGGACAAAAAAAGGCAAAGGAAAATCTTTTGGTTTTTATAGAGGCGGCAAAGCTTAGAAACGAGCCTTTGGACCATGTTTTGCTCCACGGCCCTCCGGGGCTTGGAAAAACCACCTTAGCCGGTATAATCGCCAACGAAATGGGCGTAAATATGCGCATAACCTCCGGCCCTGCCATTGAAAAGGCCGGAGATTTGGCAGCGCTTCTTACAAACCTTCAGGAAAACGACATTTTGTTTGTTGACGAAATCCACAGGCTAAACCGAGCGGTGGAGGAAATACTCTACCCCGCCATGGAAGATTACGCAATTGACATAATCATAGGCAAAGGCCCCTCGGCAAACTCCATTAGGCTTGATTTGCCAAGGTTTACCCTTATAGGAGCCACAACTCGCTCAGGTCAGCTGACAGCGCCCCTGAGGGACCGCTTTGGTGTTTCCCTAAGATTAGAGCTGTATTCTGCACAGGAGCTTGAGCTTATAGTCACACGCAGTGCAGAGATACTGGGAATTGAAATAACCCCCGACGGAGCTAGTGAGATTGCCTGCCGCAGCAGGGGAACCCCCCGAATAGCAAACCGTATGCTGCGCAGGGTCAGGGATTTTGCTCAGGTGTGTGCCGAGGGAGTTATAACACAGGACGTGGCCGATAAGGCTCTAGAGCGTCTGGAGGTAGACAAGCTGGGGCTTGACAATCTGGATAAGCGTATGCTGTCCAGCATTATCGAGTTTTACGGCGGCGGGCCTGTGGGGCTTGAAACCCTTGCCGCCACAATAAATGAGGAAGCCGTGACTCTTGAAGATGTTTACGAGCCTTACCTTTTACAGCAGGGGTTTTTAACACGAACACCCCGTGGGCGCTGCGTAACAAAAAAAGCTTACGAACACCTTGGCGTAGAATATCTCGGACAGGAGCAAATTTCGCTTTAGGCGATATGGAGGATAAGCAATTGGGCAAATATTTTGGAACTGACGGAATTCGTGGCATAGTAAATAATGGCCTTGACTCGAATTTGGCATTTAAGGTAGGGCAGGCTGCGGCTGTTGTATTATCAGAAAATAACAAACACCGGCGCCCCCTTTTTACAATAGGTAAGGACACACGTATTTCCTGCGATATGCTGGAGGCCGCCATAACGGCGGGGCTTTGCTCGGCAGGGGCCGATGTTATACATCTGGGTGT
>JAAYFX010000199.1 GCA_012728025.1 Clostridiales bacterium | reverse complement strand
GGAAACCATCATCTCGCCGCAGTCTGCGCAATAATAAGCCGGAATACGATGCCCCCACCAAAGCTGGCGGGAGATACACCAATCATGGACATTTTCCATCCAGTTTGTATAGATTTTTGAAAAGCGCTCGGGGACAAACTTTATTTCCCCATCCTCAACAACACGTATTGCCTCCTCGGACAAGGGCTGCATTTTAACAAACCACTGGGCGGATATAATAGGCTCAATATCCGTCCCGCAGCGGTAGCAGCAGCCGACATTGTGCTGATGCTCCTGTGTCTTTTCTAAAAGTCCCAACTCTTCAAGGTCGGAAACTATTGCCTTCCTTGCCTCATAGCGGTCAAGTCCCTCGTATTTTCCTCCAAGCTCATTTACCCTGCCATTGTCGTCCAGAACCCGCATAACCTCAAGATTGTGCCGCAGACCCACCTCAAAGTCGTTGGGGTCGTGGGCGGGGGTCATCTTAACACAGCCTGTGCCAAATTCCATGTCGCAATATTCGTCTGCAACTATGGGAATTTCCCTGTTCATAAGGGGCAGGATACAGGTTTTTCCAACAATATGCTTATAGCGCTCGTCATTGGGGTTAACAGCAACGCCGCTGTCCCCAAGCATGGTTTCCGGCCTTGTTGTGGCAACCACCACATGGCCGCTACTGTCGGCAAGAGGATAGCGTATGTGCCAAAGATGCCCCGGCTTGTCCTTATACTCGACCTCGGCATCGGAAAGGGCCGTTGTGCACTTTGGGCACCAGCTTATAATGCGACTGCCCTTATAGATAAGTCCCTTTTCATAAAGGGTAACAAAAACTTCACGAACAGCCTTTGAGCAGCCCTCGTCCATGGTAAAACGAGCCCTGTCCCAGTCGCAGGAGGCTCCAAGCTTTTTTTGCTGCTCAACAATGCGGCCGCCGTATTTTTCCTTCCAGTCCCACACACGCTCCAAAAACTTTTCCCGTCCCAAATCATGGCGGGTAAGCCCTTCCTCTCGAAGAGCCTCCTCAACCTTTATCTGAGTCGCAATTCCTGCATGGTCGGTTCCGGGAATCCAAAGGGCGGAAAAGCCCTTCATGCGTTTATAACGAATGAGTATGTCTTGAAGGGCGGCGTCCATGGCATGACCCATGTGAAGCCGACCTGTGACATTAGGGGGCGGCATGACTATGGTAAAGGGCTTTTTTTCAGGGTCACGAATCCCCTTAAACGCTCCTGCCTTTTCCCACATTTCGTATATGCGGCCTTCAACCTCTTTCGGCTCATAGACCTTTGACAGTTCTTTCATCTTCTTCCTCCTGCTTATGTGGCGGTTTTATCTTATTTTGCCAATAAAAAAGCCGCCCTGAAAAATCAGGGCGACTGATAATCGCGGTACCACCTGAATTCAGCGCCAAAAGCGCCGCTCTCACTTCCCTTAACGTGGGCAAAACGCTCCGGCATTTCCTCCGGAGGGCTCAGAAGCGACAAACAGCCGATTTACGGAAAGGCTTTCACCATACGCCTTCTCTCTTTGCCGTAAAGCCTCGACCATACTTCTTCGTCACAGCCATTTTACCAAGTAATTATATGTTAATTAGGTCTGCTTGTCAAGATATTCGCAGGCAGAAAGAGCGGCAGTGTTGCCCTGCCCCACCGCACGGGCAATCTGATACGGCCTACCTATACAGTCCCCTGCGGCATAAACTCCGGCAATGGAGGTTTTCATGTTTTCATCAACAGTAATGTGGCCGCCGTCTGTCTCAATCCCTGCAAGAAAACTTGAGGGAGCTATGGTGTTGCGCAGGATGAAAACCCCTGATACGGGAAAGCGCACCCCATCGGCAATAAGAGCTTTTACCCCCTGTTCGCCGACTATCTCATATTTTTTAGCACTATTTTTATCAAAATATTCAACTTCACAGCCTATGGAACGAAGAAACTCTGTTTCAGCCTTGGCCTCTTCGCTAAGACCAATCATGGCGACCTTTTTGTCACGATAAAGCATACCGTCACAGGTTGCACAATATGAAACTCCCCGACCTAAAAACTCCGTTTCCCCAGAAAAGCTTGTTTGCTGGACAATCCCCGTGGCTAAAATAATGGTACGGCAGTCATAATAATCCTGACCCACTGTTACGCCGAAGGCATTTCCCATGGAAAGAGCGCTGAGCGCCCGTCCTTCAACCACCTGCACCTGAGCATCTGCAATCTGCTTTCTGAAAACTTCCAGCATCTTCTCACCGCTGACTTTCGGCATACCCGGATAATTTTCCAGAGTTTTTGCCTTCCACAGACCACTCTGCTCAGGAGAGTTTGAAATGATAG
>JAAYFX010000327.1 GCA_012728025.1 Clostridiales bacterium | reverse complement strand
CCTACTTTTAAATCGACCATTATCCAATCCCCTTTCATTATATACTCATTAAATCCCACATACTTATCAATGGAGTATCTAGTCGCTTACTAATGCAAGTACTACAAACCCCACAACCAATAGCTTGTTCCTCTCCTTTCCAAATATCATAGTATCTCTTAATGTTAGACTTAAATTCATCTAACTTATCATCTAAGATTTCCTGTGGAATGTTAATTATAAGACTATCTATAATGTTTTCTTTTGTCACTGCACATATGAACATTGGTAGTTTCTCACCAGTATTTTGATAGGCTAATTCTTGGTAAACTGCCATTTGTAAATCATATCCCCAATCACTTATGAAGTTAATATAATTTCCACGATTATCCCTTATTTTAGCCATTACCTTTAAATCGTTTATTGCAATTCCTTTTGCATAAATATCAAATTTACCTTTAACTGGTACACCTTCAATTTCACCAGTCATAACAGTTTGTTTATCACCTTGCATAAATTGTTTGAATGTAGGAGTATTGTCGATATATTGACAAATTCCCTCTGCTTTTTTAAATTGAGCCTTTAATTGTCCCTTAGTCTTACCCCTAGAACTTATTATCTCTGGATTGTCCTTTTTAAATTGCTCCAGTGTACCACTAATATATGCGTCTACAAAACTGCCTACCAACATTGGTTCAGTAACTATGGTGGGGGTATTAAGCGACCCAGCAAATTCACATTTATCGAGTCGCTTATATCTACTAACTGACATATAATCTGTGTCGGCAAAATACTTTTCATCAGTATCCAAGTGTATTGGGTTAATCATATACAGTCACCATATCAAGAACACTTCTTGGACTCCAAATAAACTCTAATTTGTATCCACAGTTCATACAATTAATGTCAGTTGGATATTCATCATTAGTGTATGTTTCAAAATCAACATCTTTGCAAATTGGACATTCTACATATTTTCCAGCTCCACGATAATCTTTAATAGCTAACCTAAAATTATTCATTTAAATACCTCCAAATCTCTTTATTTCTCATATGGATTTTTCACTTGAGATTTTAACACTCTCAAATCTTCCATTTCCTCCGTACTATATACACCATTCAATAATTCTGACGCATGAACTCTGCCAAAGAAACTAAAAGCGCGATATGAGAGCATAAGTTCATTCATGCTTTTCCACTTTGTATTTCTGTCCCAACCTTCTAATCTAGCCATTTCTAATGTAACACTAGCACCTTTTAATTCTCTACCAGTTCTAGTTTCAATTGCCCTAACATATGCACCATAGGAGGGTTTACCTTGTTCCCCCACCCATACAAGTTCTACATCGCTGAATAGTGGTGTAGATTTTATAAGTGCTGATACAAAACTTCCACTGAAACTAGGTTTTCCATTAACCACATACATATTATTCATTATACTCATGGGTGACATACCCAATCTATTTGCCATATCTAAGCTAAGGAAAACATTTTCTGGTCTATTCCTATACTCTACTGGTACTATTGTGGATTTTGCCAACATATTTGCCATCTCCATCATTTTTTCCATGGTTATTGGTGCTGGTTCAATCCTTGTTGGTACACCTACCTCTTCTTCATCAATTACATCTACTTCAAATTCCTCTTCTATTATTTTTAATTGTTTATCTTTACTCATTTATATACCCTCCTTCTAATTGTTTCATTTTATCTAGTATAAATTCATATGCTTCAAATTTGCCATAAAAATCACTAGTTTCCGAATCATAACCACAATTCCTACCTTGTTCGATTACCATTTCAATATCATCTTTTAATAGATTCCAAATAAAATTCTTATCACCCATTTATCTAACCTCTTTCTTTATTTGTATTTAACAACATCCAGCATTTTCAAATACATAATATGTTGGTTCTGGATTTCCATTTAAATCTTGAACTACCACATTATCCCAACAACCATCATAATAATCTTTCTTATGCTCTGGTATTATTATAGGTGACCCCTCTATTAATTTCATAACTTCTTCTTTATTTTCTGCAATTACCACTAATCCACCCCTCTCATGGTATCTGTCACTCACATGCTCTAAATCTTCAAATATAAATATTTTCATTTTTTAATCTCCTTTCTTAACCTTCTATATACATTATACCATGAATAATTACATCTGTCATGTGTTATTTGAAATTAATTTTTACCAATTATTTAGTCCGACCAATATTTATCCCAAGGTAGTTCCTCTACTTTTAATACTAACTCTTGCTT
>JAAYFX010000198.1 GCA_012728025.1 Clostridiales bacterium | reverse complement strand
GGATATTGCTTAATCAGTTCTTTCAGCTTACTTGAAATGTCATCTTTGCCGATAAGAGTATTCAAAATATTGAGAGCCACTTCAATTGATGAAACGTTGCCGAGCACTTTCTCCCACGCAACAAAGAAATCGTAGGTGCGAATAGTATCCTTTAGATTTGCGATTATGTACTCAAAAGCAGCATTCTCCGAAAGAATTCCCATTGATTTGTATTTGTCTATGTATTTCATTGCTAAGCCCTCCCGAAATTTGAAATCATCAGTTCGCTAACGCTGCCTCTGCGATCGCCATTACAGTTAATCATGCGTTTTGCAGTTACTCGTGCAATCCTATATTCAGAATACAATTTATCAAAAAATTCGTCATTTTCATCGCTGTTTTTGGGGTCAGAGTTGCTCACCAGCACCTTTGCTCCTTTTTTCGTAAGCTCATCCACGAACTCTTTCAGTTCTGCTTGCTCCTTATCAGCAAAGCCGCCTTCTGCGTACGAGGTGAAACTTGCTGTTTCTGTCAGTGGTCGGTATGGTGGGTCGATATAGTAAAAGGCGTTTTGATTTGCAAAATCTAAGCATTCTTTATAATCGCCACACTTGATTGTGACTTTTTGTAGAAGCACATTTATTTTTTTCAGGTTTTTAACATCACAAATAAGCGGGTTTTTGTACGTACCCGAAGGCACATTGAAAAGTCCGCTGCGATTTACTCGATAAAGGCCATTAAAGCAAGTCCTATTTAGAAAGATAAACAGTGCCGCTTTTTCGATGTTCGTTGCTGTATCGCCATTGATTTTGAGGTGATTAAAATGTTCACGTTTAGCGTAATAATACTCTTTGCGTGCAGCTGTGTCGAGAGATAAATACTCCTCTTGAATAGACTCGAGCGCCGTAATCAAAGCATCTGGGGAATCTTTAATGCGTTTATATGTATTTATAAGTTCGGCGTTAATATCGTTAATCAAGACTTCTTTAACGTCGTGATTTGATAATATGTCAAACAGCACTGCACCACCACCTACAAATGGCTCACAGTATCTATTAATGGTCGTGCCAAGTTCAGGAGGGTAACTATTGCAAATATCTGTCAAAATCTGACCTTTACCGCCCGCCCATTTCACAAAAGGCTTTGCCATCATACTTGTTCCCCCGTTTCTTCTAAGGTAAACGAAATGTCCAATTTGCAAGCTAATGCTCTAGACATTGATTGCATTTCTTTCTGTGTAAAATTATCTCGGCTCAGCTTGTTACTGAGATTTTGAGGTGTAGTTTCCATTTTGTCTGCAAGTTCCGACATCGTCATTTTACGCTTGATTAATAGTATCCTTATTTTTTCACTAACCATTTTTGCCACCTCAGGTAGAATAATATCAGTTTTAGCTACTATACCACAGAACGAGAGAGACATCAAGTCGAAGGGCAAGTATTACACGAATCCGTGTAATACTTGCCCTTCGTGTATTGTTTTAACAATAAATCAAATTTGCATTTACTGTTTCCATCGCTCGGTTTTTAATACTATTCATTTTTTGCATCCACACTATTTGATTGTCCTCTTTCAAAGATTCTGTTACCCCTTCTTTATAGGCAAACTGTTTAACCAATCGAGAAAACAGAGCCTGTGCATGGCGGTCAATCTCATCGAGATAGTTATCAAGGCTTCCGTTTGCCAGCAAATTGATATAGCGAACCATTTGATTCTGCTGTAGGAATCTTAAATGCTGATATCCCCATACTCCAATAGTACACTCATCGCTTTCATAATATTGCAACATGAGGTCAGGGATAAGATAATCGCCGTTCTTACTGTATGTACCGCCCGTTTGTTCAAATATTGTTTTCATAGTTATTTTTCCTTTACGATAATTTCGCTACAAATTATCATATCCAACAATCTAAACAAAGATGAAGGGACACTTCCTTATGTGAAGTGTCCCTTAGGCAACCTTTTTTTATCAGGTTAGATATATGTGTAGGCTTATGATATTTTATATGGTAAAATATTGTATACATAAAACTTGGCTTATTATGTCCAGCTCATACAATACTCTGTGGAAACTGCTCATAGATAAGTCATGGAAAAGGTCAAATGAGGATGGGGAGATAAAAACGTGGTTGAAAAAGCAAAAAAGAAAGCAAGAAAAACCCTAGCTCTAGGTCTGGCGCTTCTGCTATGCGTCGGTATGCTAAGCGCCTTTTTTCAAGTGAGGGCAGCAGGGCTTTCGGAAATCAGCATCAGCCCTTGGGCAAAAAAAGAGGTTGCGGCGGCCTATGAAATAGGTCTTATAGCAGAGGGCTTTGGCTTAGGCGCAGATTACAGACTGCCCGTAACTCGGCTGCAGCTTGCCCGCTTGGCAACGGATTTTGTTATCGCAGAAAAAAAGTCAAGCATTATAAGCCCTGACGAAACGGCGGCATATTCCGCTGAAACGAAAATTGGTTCTTCTAATGTGGAAATGTATTCTGCTGAAATAGAGACGTTATCTGCCAAGACGGAGGTGGGTTCTTCTGAAGTAGATGCGGGTTCTGAAGAAATAGATATAGGCGTTTCCGAAACAGAGACGAGCCCTGCCGAAGTAGAGACGGCCTCCGAGGAAACAGAGACGCAAGCTCCCGAAAACTCCAAAACCCCTATCTTTTTCGATACAGAAAATCCCTATGCCGCCTTGGCAAATGAGCTGGGCATCATGCATGGTTTCGATGGCTTTTTCCGCCCCGAGGATAAAATTACAAGGGCAGAGGCCGCCGCCGTTCTTAAGCGCTGCATGGCAGCTCTTGGTGTAACAGAGGCGAACAAAGAGCCTATGGTTTTCTCCGATACATACTCCATTCCCCGCTGGGCGGTCGAAGCCGTTAAGTTCGTTTCCGGTCGAACGGACAGCTTTGGGACTGCCTTAATGTCCGGCTCGGCAGGACTGTTTTCATCTAATGGAAACTTCACCATTGAGCAGGCCATATTGACTATTTTGCGGATGCATAATTCTTTGTCCGTCACAGAGGTTTTTCCCGACTGGCGGGAGGTTTCCGGTTATAACCATGTGCAGCTTGCCTTAACCTTCGGCGGAGACTGCACCTTTGGACGGGGCAAAAACTTTTCCTATTCCGGCTCCTTTGACGAAATGTATGACAAAATGGGGCCTGAATATTTCTTCTCGGGCATTTCCGAATTTTTTGACGATGACCTTACCATGGTGAATTTTGAGGGCACCTTGACTAACTCAAATTCGGCGGCTGTCAAAACCTTTGTGTTTAAGGGTCGGCCGGAATATGCCCAAATCCTTCCGGCAGGCAGTATTGACATTGTGACTATTGCCAACAACCACTCTATGGACTATTTGCAAAAGGGCTTTTCCGACACCATTGAGCATCTTTCGCCTGTTGTTGCCATCTCGGGCTATGAGCGGCTGCCCATTGTTAATGTCAAGGGCGTGAATGTGGGCTTTGCCTCTAATGTGGGCTGGGGCTTTGACGAGGGGCAAAAGCGCTTTATCAGAAATTCAATCGAAAGCTTAAGGGCGGCAGGGGCGGATTTGGTGGTGTTCAACTACCACTGGGGAATTGAAAGAGCCTATCGCAGTAATGCCACCCAAAGGGCAATTGCCCACTATTGCATTGACCAAGGGGCAGATTTGGTTATTGGCCACCATCCCCATGTGGTTCAGGAGACGGAGACTTATAAGGGCAAACAAATTGCCTATTCTCTGGGCAACCTTGTCTTTGGCGGCAACCACAATCCGGCAGATAAAAACTGTCTGATTTTCCGCCAGAACTTCACTTTGGACTTAGATAGCCGTAAGATAGTTTCCGAAAGTCACGAGGCCATTCCGTATAGAGTCTCCTCTGTAAATTACCGAAACGACTACCATCCTGTTCGGGCAAGCTAAAAGACAAAGAACGGAGTCTCCTTAAATTTAAGGAGGCTCCGTTTTATAGTATTATAATGTATAAGCCCTTCCTAGCTGCCTTTTGACCAGTCCACATTATCCAATGCCCAAGCTGTAAGCTCGTTAAAGGAGGGGTGGATTACCATAGAGTCGTGAATGGGAGCATAGCTGCCTACGGGCGGGCAAATTAGGCTGTCTGCTTTTTTCACTTCCTTCTGCCCACAGCGGTGCTTGCTGTTCATAAGATAGACAAAGGGCTGCACCAGCATGGAGGCATGAGGCCCTACAATATGAACACCTAAGATGGTTTTTTCCTCGCCGATAATGATTTTCACAAAGCCGTTATCGGCTGAATGCTCGGAGATGCCCATGGAAATGCCTCCGGCAATTTGGGAATAGTGGTTTTTGCCTACCCAATAAGGCTTTCCCGTCTCTTTGGCTTGGGTTTCTGTCATACCGAGGTGAGCCACTTGTGGATTTGTGAAGATGGCCCAAGGTACGGCAGAATAGCAAGCCGACTTTTTTACCCCTGTACCAAAAAGATTGTTAATCAGTATTTCCGCCTCATAATTTGCCTTGTGGCGGAATTGGTACAGGCCGTTAATGTCGCCAATGGCATAAACATCCCTTTGGCTAGTTTCCAAAAGGGCATTTGTTTTAACCCAACCGGCGGCATCTGTTTCAATGTCTGTGTTTTCCAAATGCAGGCTGTCACTGTTGGAGCGGATTCCCGAGGCTATAAGAATTTCCTCCGCCTCAACAACCTGACGCTCACGGCTTCGGTTGTTTTCCAGCGTAATATGTTTCTTATCTCCGCTTCTGCCGGAGGAAATAACATCACAGGTTGTTAAAACCTCAACACCCCCTGCCCTAAGCTCCGCCTCCACAAAGGCGCTGACCTCTGCCTCCTCGGTTTTGATAATTCGGGGGTTGCGGTCAATCAAGGTGACCTTTGTGCCAAAGGCCGAGAAAATATGGGCAAACTCCGCACCAATGGCACCGCCACCTAAAATAACAAGGCTGTCCCAAGGTTTTTCCGGATATTTATCCCCGAAAAAGCTCTCGGAAGTTAAATAGCCTGTCTGCTCAAGATTGCTAATGGGGGGAACAAAGGAGTGTGCTCCGGCGGCAAGGACTATAATCTCACCTTCAAACTCTTGGGAATAGCCGTCGTCAGGCTCTTTCACCCGCAGGGTCTTTTTACCTGTAAATTCGGCGCTGCCCTTATAGATAGTTAGACCTTCTAACTGCCCAAAGCTTTTTTCAATCTTCCTGTGAAAATCAATCTGCTGCCAGAGTCTTTTGGAAATCTTTTGCCAGTCCACCCGAGGAGGCTCAAAGTCCAAACCTATGCGCCCTGCCTTTTGAGCTTCACGAATCATATCCGCAGGATAAACCAGCATTTTTGAGGGAATACAGCCCTTGGTAAGGCAGGTTCCGCCGAATTTGCCCCTTTCAATCAGGGCGCAGGTTTTGCCTTTTTGCAAAGCAGCTTCCACCACCATCAGCCCCGAGCCACCGCCTACAACCACAAGGTCAAACTTTTTCATTTTTGTTTCCGCCTCCTTTTTTTTTGCCGGCTTAGCAGTCTTTTTCTTTGTTATTTTCCTGTTTAAAGCTTTCCTCTACAAAAAGCAAACTAAGACCAAGGCAAGGGCAATAAATATCGATATAATATTAGTAAGGCAACCGCCCTTAGGCGAGGGCCCTTTGCCGCCGCCTTTTTTTGCTTCATCAATTGCCTGTGTGTAATGGACATAGCCGTCAATGCCCTTGCCGTATGGCCCAAAATCTTTGGACATAAGCCCCTCCAACCTACCGCTTATTATGCTTGCTTTATCAATATCCTTATCATAACATACTTTTATATTTGGATGTTACTCCTTTTTCCACTTCTTTTACGGAAAAAGCTAAAGATATCTCTTTTATTTTAGTACAACTGTGGTATAGTAAGAAAAACAAGACATAAGTATGCTTTTCAGCAATGGCTGACACAGGGATAACCCATAATTAGCTGATTTCTTTAAGTTTCGCAAAATACAAGCTTAACTAGTATAGGAGGATAATTATGAAAAGACAAATTAAAAATAATGTATACTGGATTGGCAAAATTGACTGGGAGCTGGAAACCTTTCACGGTGCCGATTATTCCATTGATAACGGCTCAAGTCAAAACGCCTATTTAATTCAAGAAGAAAAAACTGTGCTGATTGACACTGTTTGGAAACCCCATTCCACAGAGTTTATCGACAATTTGAAAAGTGAAGTTGACCTTGAGAAAATTGATTTTATCGTCATGAACCATGGGGAGATTGACCACAGCGGCTCTCTGCCTGCCTTGATGGAAAAAATCCCTGACACACCGATTTACTGCACAGCAAATGCTGTCAAGTCCTTGACGGGGCAATTCCATCATCCCGAGTGGAATTATAAGGTTGTCAAAACCGGAGACTCCATTGACATCGGAAATGGAAAAAAGCTTGTTTTTGTGGAGATGCGTATGCTCCACTGGCCAGATAGCATGGCAACTTATTTAACCGGCGACAACATTTTGTTTTCCAATGACGCCTTCGGCCAGCACTTTGCTGTTGAGGAGCTGTTTAATGACAAGGCGGATACCTGTCTGCTTTGGACGGAAGCACAAAAATATTATGCCAACATCTTAAACCCCTTCTCCCCTCTTGTGAAAAAGAAGGTTGAGGAAATTCAGGCTCTTAACCTTCCCATCGATATTATCGCCCCCAGCCACGGTGCCATCTGGCGGGACAATCCCTTGCAGATTATCGAGAAATATTACGAGTGGTCACAGGACTATCAGGAAAACCAGATTACCATAGCATACGACACCATGTGGGAAGGCACCATGCAGCTTGCCCACAAAATCGGCTCGGAAATAACAAGGCTTTCCCCCGACACTAAGGTTAAGATTTTTAACATCTCCAAGGCTGATAAAAACGATATTATGACAGAGGTATTTAAGTCTAAGGCCATTGCCCTAGGCTCGCCCACAGTGGGTCAAAACATTCTTTCTTCCGTTGGCGGCTGGCTCGACTTCTTAAAAGAGCTTAAGTTCACGAAGAAAAAGGCCGCCGTTTTCGGCTGCTATGGCTGGAGCGGAGAGGGCACAAAGCTTCTTCGTGGAAGGCTTGAAGAGGCGGGCTTTGAAGTTGTGGAACCTGAAATTCGCTGCAACTGGAACCCAACGGAGGAAGTTTTCCAGAAGGCAGAGACTCTTGCGGAAGCCCTTTGCCACTAAACTCCCCCCTAAAATCATGGGAATGTTTTTATAATAAGGAGGAGCAACTATCATGGTTGAACAAGTTTTTACATTGGCCGACGGCAATCAAAAGACTGTTGAAAAAGTAATCTTTGATGAGAATGTTCATTATCTGCATATGATATTTGGAAAAGACGAGGGGCTTCCCGAACACTTTTCCAACTCCAATGTCTATATGACAGTTCTGCAGGGGACTCTTTCTATCGGTCTTAATAATCAGGAAATTCACGAATACCCTAAGGGCACTCTGCTGAAAATCCCTGTTGACACAAAAATGAACGTTAAAAATCTCGGCGAGGAAACTCTGGAGCTTATTGTTGTAAAGGCACCGGCACCTACGGTCTGAGAAAAAGATATTTAAAATATTGAGGCCCTTATGTTTAAAGATTTATTCATTAATATGACAATTCTGATAAGTGTCATAAGCCTTGGAAGGCAGCTTGGAAAAGAGCTTAACCCCGAGGGAAAAGATGACCTTAAGACAAAGCTGATTGTAGGTTTTGTGCTGGGTATTGCAGCCTGTCTGCTTATGGTATTCAGTGTCAGAGTAGGCGAGATTATCATTATTGATTTCAGGAACATTCCCATTATTATTTCAGCAATTCTCGGAGGTTTGTTGCCTGCCCTTATTACAGCCGGAATTGCCTCGGTTTTCAGAATTATTTATTTTGGCACAAACTTTGCATCTTTTATTGCTGTGGTTGCGGCTATGATAAACGCTGTGGGCTGTTCGTATATCGTTTCAAAAAAACTGCAATTGTACAAAAAGTGGCTTTATTCCACAGCCTTTACTTTACTCGTTGCAAGCTTTGCCTTTTATCTGATATTAGAGGGCGGGGAAAGCCCCTTCCCCATAATACTGACCTATTGGCTTGCGTTTTCTGTTGTTTCCGCACTTACCTATTGGTATGTAAGGTACAGTCTCAGCTCCAACAGGCTTTTCAATCGGCTGCGAAAAGAGTCTGCCAAGGACTTCCTCACAGGGCTTAGTAACTTAAGGCAGTTTAATGCTATTTTCAGTCACGCCATACAAACTGCCATCGAGCAGGATGAGAGCCTTTCCTTGCTTATGATAGACATTGATTTTTTTAAAAAGGTAAACGATACCTATGGTCATCCTGAAGGGGATAATGTCTTAAAGGAGCTTGCCGAAATCCTATCTCGCAATTGCAGAAGGTTTGATGAGGTTTCACGAAACGGCGGCGAGGAATTTTCGGTTTTACTGCCTGACTGCTCCTCACAACGGGCTTTTCAAATAGCAGAGAGAATTCGGGCCGCAGTGGAAAATCACAGTTTCCCCCTATCCACAGGTGAAAAGATTAACATCACTGTGTCAATAGGTGTTGCCTCTTATCCCGATACTCTGGATGAAATAGAAAGGCTTGTGGAAAAGGCTGACGAAGCCTTGTATAAGGCAAAGCGCTCGGGAAGAAACATGGTATGTTCATAGCATTTCCGCTTCGGGAGCTAGGTTTATCATTGTTATAAACCCATGACAACTCCCACATTTAAGGGGTCAATGCAAGGATTTTTCTTGCCCCCGCCGCACTAAAAATGCCGCCATCAGAGCATAAGCTTTGACGGCGGCATTTTGTGCCTTAGATATTTAAATATTTACACGCTGATTTTAAGGTTTACAGGTCAAGCCGCTTACGGACATGGTTTCCAAACTTCCTTATTCGGAAGTATACCGCTATATTATGCGCACCGTAAGAAATAAGTATAAGCGCAATCGTATAGGCTATAATCGCACTGGAAAACATGGGAGAAAACAAGGCAAATGCTCCAAAGGCAATGCCCAGAATTCCGAACAGCATATGCCATACCCAATATGAGTGCCCCGAAAGCTTCAAAGTTCGGGAGCCTACCATATGCATTATACTGGATATTATAACCCATATGCCAAAAACATAGGGCATGATGCTAAGGAGAAATTCTGAACCATGGCCAAAGCTAATCCAGATGCCGATAGCCGTTGTTATAATTCCGCTTGCCAATATCCAACCAGTGCGGTTTCCTTTTTCCTCTCCGAAAAACGCAATTACCTCGGCAATTCCGGAAATAAGCATGGATACTCCGATGAACGTTACCAAAGCTAACAAGTTCTGAAACGGCGTGAACAGCATTGAAATTCCCAAAAGTGTAATCAGAATGCCGGATGTGAGCATAAGCCATTTTGCCAGTTTAATTAGTGAGCGCATAAAAACACCCCTTCAAGTATTTTGATTATAGCAAAAACTATAATACGCTTTTATAATACAAAACTAAGATTAAGCCAAGCTCAACTGGGAATACAAATTTGTTGAGCTTAGGTTGAGGTTTATCTTATATACTATATTAAAAAAGTTGTCCTGAGAGGAATGATATTTATTTCTATCATTACAGCATAGCAAACAAAAATGCATTGGGCAAAAGCTGAACAGGAGGGGGAAGATGATGAGACATCTTTTTATAAAAAAGAATATACGTCTGCTAATCAAAGCCTATTTTTTCTTTGCTTTTATTAGCGCTATTGCGCCCTTCACTCCCTTTGTGTCTAATAATTATAAAAAAGAGCAGTTTTCTTCAGAACAGTGTTCTTCCAAAGTGTGTTTTGGAGAACACGCCACCTCTGGTGGGGACCGTGCCCGTGTGGTGGCAAATTCAGAGCAGGCCCTTAATATTCGTCTTGAGCTTATTCGCTCTGCTGAAAAAAGCATCGACATTGTCTATTATTCCATAGAGCGCAGCGAGTGTATTGATGCCCTGTTGGGAGAGTTGCTAGAGGCGGCGGACCGTGGCGTAAAAGTGCAAATCTTGGTGGATGGGAAAAAGAACCTTTCTTCCAAACCCGCTTTAAAGGCTCTTAACACCCATGAAAATATAAGCTGCCGCCAATATAACCCCCTAAATCTTTTTACACCATGGAAATGGAACGCTTGTCTTCATGATAAGTTTATAACAGTTGATGGAAACCACCTGCTGTTGGGAGGCAGAAACTTAAAAGAAGAACACTACGCTCCCGATGGTTTCACAGGTAAGCTTACCAATGATTTGGATGTCCTCGTCAGCAAAGGTGATGTTTGCGATTCGGGGGAACAGGGTGCCTTGCCGCAGGTATCAAAATATATGGAGCTTCTCTGGGACTCCAAGGGGGTTAAGCCCATATCCAATTCCCCCATGAGAACAAGAAAAGCTGACACTTACTTAAAAAAACTGCGTAATGCCGCATGTTCCTTTGAGAAAACAAACCCTCGCTTTTACACAAACTCCCTTCAGGATTATCTTGAGGAAACTTTTCCGGCTTCAAGTATTAAATTAATACATAATCCCATTCACACCAACAAAAAACAGGCCACAGTTTATAATTATTTAAACAAGCTTATGCAAGGGGCAAGGGAAGAAGTTGTAATACAGACCCCCTATGCCACAGCTAACAAAACACTTCTTTCAGATTTTGACACTGTAAATGCAAAGCTTATTATGCAAACAAATTCGCCTTTATCAACGCCGAATTATCCGGCCTTTTCAAATTATTACTATCAACGTGATAAATTTCTTGACACAGGCGCTAAAATATACGAATATCAAGGAAGAGACTCTCATCACGGAAAGTCCCTTATTATTGATAAGCAAACAGCCGTTATCGGCTCCTTTAACTTTGATGACCGAAGTATGTATATAAACACTGAAAGTATGCTTGTTATAGATAGCTTCGGCCTTGCAAATCAGCTAGGTGCCCTGCTTGAGGAGCTTCGGCAAGACTCCCTCCAAGTTGCTTCGGATAACACCTATCTGCCAAAGGAAAGCATTTCGATACATGATGTGCCATTTTTAAAGATATTTATGCTACGCATAACTTACATATTTTTAAGACCCTTCCAATTTTTAATTTGACAGGAGAGAGACATATGAAAAACATACCTAACATACTCACAGGAGCAAGGATTTTGCTTATCCCACTGTTTGTTTACCTTGTTACCCTTGATAACATGATTGGTGCGGGTCTTGTACTTATAATTTCCGGCTTAACGGACTTTTTGGATGGCAGGCTGGCACGGCGCTTTGGCTGGGTTACCTCTCTCGGCAAGGTTCTGGACCCCATTGCGGACAAACTAACCCAGATGGCGGTTTCTGTTTGCTTTATTATTAAGCTGCAAAAGTTTTGGGGTTTTTTTGCTTTTCTGATTATAAAAGAGCTTGTCATGCTTATCTTTGGCGGCTGGCTAATTAAAAAAGGTGTTAAGCTTGATGGCGCTCAGTGGTTCGGCAAGGTGAATACCTTTGTTTTTTATGGCGTCATGATAGCTATATCGCTTATACCGATGCAGTCTGATTTTATTATCCCCTTGCTTATAACGGCCGTGGCTTGCAGCGTATTTTCAATTTTAATGTACATTCCCGAATTTATCCGCTGTTTCAGAAAAATTGATAAGGAAGACGTTTTGGTTAACATGGAAAAACCCTAGGGGGGAATGCGGCCATCTGTTAGAATTTGCTCACAGGGCTTTGAAAACTCTGAAAACTTGCTGTATAATCAATCTCAAGCCGACAGGTAAATTTACCGGAAACCGGCTTGAGATTAAATTTATATGCCAAATCTCTATATTCGTTCCGCAAAGGCCATAAGGGGGATTATTATGGTTAATATTCTTATTGTAGAAGATGATAATAACACGAGAAGATTGCTTGAGGATATTTTGCACGATGAAAAATATATGACCTTTCCAGCTAAAAACGGCATTGAGGCCCTCAACATCATCGACCATCAGCATATAGATTTGATGATAACCGACATTATGATGTCCGGTATGGATGGATACTATTTAACCGAACAGCTACGGGATGCGGGCTATGATTTCCCCATACTTATGATGACGGCAAAGAGTACCATTCGTGATAAACGCAGAGGGTTTTTAGTTGGTACGGATGATTATATGATTAAGCCAGTGGATGAGGAAGAGCTTATTTTGCGTGTAAAAGCTCTTCTGCGGCGCTCTAAAATTGCCAGCGAACGGAAGATTACAATTGGTAAGGTGACCCTTCACTATGATTGCCTAACCGTAAGCCGAGGCTCCGAACAGCGTATTACCCTGCCGCAAAAGGAGTTTATGCTTCTTTATAAACTCCTTAGCTATCCGGGAACTGTTTTTACCAGAATGCAGCTAATGGATGAAATATGGGGCTATGATTCCAAAACTGATGAGCATACCCTAAGTGTGCATATCAGCCGGCTGCGTGAGCGTTTTGGCACTTGGCCTGAATTTGAAATTCTTACTGTTCGTGGGCTTGGATACAGGGCGGTGAAAAACGATGAAACTTAGCAGGAAAACATTTTTAAAAAGGCGCCTGACAACCTTGCCGTTTTTGGTGCTTTTTGTATTTCTCATTTTGGTAATCAGCATTGTTTTTTCGGGGGCTGTTTTGTACTTTCTGATACAGGTGGAAGTCTTCCCCATCATAACCACAAGCAGGTTATCCGCCACACTTTTGTTCCTTTTCCTCGTAAGCATTTTCATAGGCACCTTACTTGCCGCCATCATAGGCGACCATTTGCTAAAGCCTCTGCGAAAATTGACAGAGGCCACAAAACAAGTTGCCTTGGGGAACTTTGATGTGGAGCTTGAAGCCTCCGGAACAATGGAAACTGCCCAGCTTGCCACAAGTTTTAATCGCATGACGAAGGAGTTATCAAGCATAGAAAGCCTGCGAAGTGATTTTGTCAGCAATATTTCACATGAATTCAAAACCCCTGTCGTCTCTATCGGCGGTTTTGCGAAAAGGCTGAAAAAAGACCCCCTTACCCAACGTCAGTCGGAATATGTCGACATTATAATAGCTGAAACAGAGCGGCTGTCTCAGCTTTCCCAAAATGTCATGCTCCTATCAAACCTTGAAAGCTCTGAAACCCTTGCAGATACAAGGGATTACTTCCTTGATGAACAAATTCGCAGGTGTATTCTTTTGCTGGAACCTTTGCTGGATAAAGAGCGCTTAGACCTTAACACAGAATTACAGCCTATTGAAATAAGTTCTAACGAGGAGGTTTTAAACCACTTATGGATAAACCTTCTAAGCAATGCCATAAAGTTTAGTCCAAGTGGCGGCACCATAAGTATCACATTGGAAGCTTATGAAAACCATGCCCAAGTTACAATCAGCGATGAGGGCATAGGGATGGACGAAGTTACAGTAGCCCATATGTTTGACAAGTTCTACCAAGGTGATGCTTCCAGAGCAACAGCAGGCAACGGTTTGGGGCTTTCTCTTGTAAAAAGGATATTAAGTCTTAGCGGCGGGGAAATTGAAGTTATAAGCGCCCCCAATCACGGCACAAGCATAAGGGTTGCATTGCCGAAAAAGGTTGGTGTTAGGCAAATTTGACCTGAGCCAAAACTTAGCCAAATGAAAGCTTAATCCTTTCATTATACCAATATAAAGAAATAATCAGAGCGTCCTCTGATTATTTCTTTTGCCTACTATAAGCATTCTAATCGCTTATCAATAACCCTAAGTCGGTTTTCTAGGATGTCCTTTTGCTCTTGAAGTAGGTCCTTTTCTATTTTATAAGAAGTCTGGTTCATTAAAGACCTTCTTCTAAATCCGTGATTAAAACCACGCCTGCATACAAGTCCTGAGTTAAATTTCATTCCACGACCTGCACCATATCTAGCTGGGCCATCTGCTTTAGTGCAATCCCCTAAAGCCCTTCCGGCCATTGCTCCCATGCCCATTGGGCCAGTTCCATCTCTTCTTGGCATATTATTCACCTCCTTATGGTTTGTGACATATGTCATCTACAACACTTATTATACCCTATTATCGACATATGTCAACAACCTTTTGAAATTATTGAAAAGTTTATCTTTAATTCTGATTGTTTTAATGAGTGAAAAACCATGTTTTCTGCCGGCTGATGGGCCGGCATTTTCTATTTTAAAGCAGAAATATTGCAAATCCGGTCAATGAATAGAAAAGACCGCATCTTAACGATACGGTCCTTTTTTCACCTCAGGTTGTCAGAATTAAATGGGGAAAACCCTTTCAACTTGTGCAGGCATAAGCTTTATTTAGTTTTGCTGACATAAACAAACTTTATGCCCTAGCTGCTGGGCCATTGCTTCTTATATTAAGTCCATTTGAGTGTGGTTTTCCATCCGAATAAACAATCCCTTTGCAGACTAGGCATCTATTCCTTCAACATCACATTCACGAATAAGCTTTGCGCCCAGAGCATCAGAAACAAGCTGCTTTCGGAAATCGGGGTGGGCAATGGCGATGACACGTTTTACTCTTTCTCTGATTGGCTGATTGTAAAGGTCTGCAATACCAAATTCGGTTACAAGGTACATAACCTCAGAGCGAGGTGTTGTGACAACCTCTCCCGCAGGCAGGTTAAGAGAAATTGTCGAGCTGACAGTGCCATCCTTAGCCTTTGTGGTTGATCTCATGCAAAGGAAGCTCTGGCCTCCCTTGGACATAGCAGCACCCTTTGCATATTCCAGTTGTCCTCCTGTGGAGCTGTACATATGATGGCCAAGAGTTTCAGAGCAAACCTGTCCGGTAAGGTCAGCCATAAGGCAGGAGTTTATAGATACGAAGTTATCATTTTTAGCAATCTCATTGGGGTTATTCACAATGCTGATTGGGCACAATGAAACCTTTCCCTCGCCTACAAACTCATAAAGCTCTGTGCTGCCTAAGCCGAAGGCAGAGAGAATGTTACCATTAATGACTCCCTTTTTTGCAAGGTAAACCATAGAATCCGTAAACATTTCCGTGTGAACAGAGAGGTTCTTTTTATCCTCAAGACCGTAGCCGACAGCGTTTGCAAGTCCGCCAAGGCCAATCTGTATGCAAGAGCCATCCTTAATTCTGGGAAGCAGAAGTCCTGCTATTTTCTTGTCAACTTCGCTGACCTCCGGCTGGGGCAGTTCCGGAAGCTCATGGTCAAACTCGCAAAGGCAGGTAACTTCACTGACGTGGATGCGGTGTTTTACTCCAGAGACCTTAGGCTGAAACTTGTTAACCTGAACAATAATTTTACTTGCAAATTCCGCAACTTCTCCGTTTACGGAAACACCCATGGGGCCGTAATACATATATCCTTCATCGTCGGGAAGTGACACGTCGGCAAGCAAAGTATTTGTTTTATAGATTTCCCGCAGTGCATAGCTTACCTTTGACAGATGGATGGAGTTGACATTGACGTTTCCTGCACCGTAAAAAGCACGTTCATAGGGTCCATAGAAAACCGTATGAAAGTTTAACTTACCAATGTAATCGGGAGACTGCAATACGGTGAAAGGGTGGAGGGCCATAGCAGTTACCATATCAACATTTTCCGATTCGTCTACTCTGTCTGTAATTGCCTCGACAAGCTGAATCGGTGCTGATGAGCAGGCACCAATATAGCAACTGTCTCCTGACTCAATTTTTGCTGCCGCCTCCTCTACGGAAACTAGTTTCTGCTTATAAATGTCTTGCCAGTTATTC
>JAAYFX010000197.1 GCA_012728025.1 Clostridiales bacterium | reverse complement strand
TGGCAGGGCGGTTTGCCCCGCCGCAGCCTTTTATATTTTTCTAAGGAGAAAATATGGAGCGTATTAGCTCTCGGAAAAACAAAATAATTATCCATATGAAAAACTTAGGGGCAGACAGCTCTTACAGGAGAAATGCCGGTGAGTTTTTATGTGACGGGGAAAAGCTTTTGCGTGAGGCACTAGACTCCGGTGCGGATATTTCTTGTGTGCTTTGGGGCGGGGAAAAGACAGCAGCGCTGCCTCATGAAACTTCTGAATACTCCTGTCCGGCAGAACTAATCCAAAATATTTCTCCTTTAAAAAACTCTTCGGGACCGCTGTTTTCTGTAAAAATTCCTGTAAAAGCTCAGGTATACCCCGAGGGCGCTCAGGCAATAATCCTTGAAAACCTTCAAGACCCTGGCAATGTGGGCACTGTAATCCGTACGGCAAAGGCCATGGGAACAGAGCTTGTAATCCTTGTGGGAGACTGCGCCGACATATATAATCCAAAAACGGTCAGAGCTACCATGGGGGCTGTTTTCCGCCAAAAGGTCAGCCTTATGAGTATAGGGGAACTAAAAGATTATGTAAGCCGAAATGGACTGCGCCTTATTGGAGCCGCCCTTTCAGATAAGGCAGAGGACATTAGAAAAATTGATATGGGAAATACGGCGGTTGCCATAGGAAGCGAAGGCTCCGGCTTGTCGAAGGAGCTTTTATCCATCTGCGAGGGTGAAGTCATAATCCCCATGCAACCCGAAAGCGAATCCCTTAATGCCGCTGTTGCGGCTTCGATAGTTATGTGGGAAATGTCCAGAAACCGATAAAGGGGGGACTTTGGGTGTCATCTCTTAGATACTGGGTGTGGCTTTCTTCTCTTACGGATTTAAAGCCGAAAAGCAGGTCTGCCCTTATAAGTGAATTTGGAGAGCCGGAAAGCTTATATTTTGCCGATGACAGGCAGCTTTCAGGACGCTGTGGCTTAAGCGAGGCAGAGCGACTTCTTCTTTCCGATAAAAGCCTTGATAGGACAAACACCATTTTAGAGCTTTGCCATAGAGACAACATTGCAATTATCACTTTAAAAGATGCTATTTACCCCGAAAGACTAAAGAACATCTCTGACCCTCCCGTCGTCCTTTATGTGAAGGGCAGGCTGCCCGCTGTGGATGAGCAGGCGGCAATCGCAATAGTCGGAACTCGGGGAGCAACAGCCTATGGATTGAAAATGGCAAGAAAAATGGGCTTTGAAGTTACAAAAGCAGGGGGACTTGTGGTAACAGGCCTTGCCGCCGGAGTGGACAGTGCCGCCGCTGAAGGCGCACTGCGTGGAGGCGGCAGTTGCCTTGGGGTTTTAGGCTGTGGGATTGACCAGATTTATCCCTCTTGGAACACTCAGCTTTTTGATGATGTTGCCATAGCCGGTGCCCTTATTAGCGAATATCCGCCGAAAACTGTGGGCCAAAGCCGCTTTTTCCCCGAGCGAAACCGCATTATAAGCGGCCTTTCCCTTGGGGTTACAATTATCGAAGCTCCTGCCAGAAGCGGTGCTCTTATAACAGCTTCCAGAGCCTTAGACCAAGGGCGGGAGGTTTTTGCCGTCCCTGGCAATGCCGATGCTCCAAGTTTCGTTGGCTCAAACCGTCTTATCCGTGAAGGGGCCATACTTGTTACAAACGGCTGGGAGCTTATGCAGGAATTTGAGGCTCTTTTCCCCGAAAAGCTAAGACAGCCAGAGCCGGAAAAGCTTGAAGTATCCCATGACGGCGAGGTAAGGAGCAAAGACTGCCGCCATATAAAAACACCTGTGAAAACAAAGCCGCAACCGGAGGAAAACGGCAAAGGCTTTGCCATGCTTAGGGTCAAAACCGGCCGAAAGGCCGTTGACAATAAAACCCATCAGGAATATAGTGACTTAGAAGAACAGCTAAAATCCCTGACTCAAAGACAGCTTCAAATAGTGTCGGTCATGGACAAAGGCTCAAAACACGTTGATGACATCATAGACGAATCAAAGCTTACAGCGCCGGAGGTACTCTCGGAGCTTACAGTTTTGCAAATAAAAGGTGTTGTCACTCAGGAAAGCGGAAAACGCTTCACTCTTAACATAATCAAAAAGTGAGGTCATTTATGGCTAAAGCAAAGACAAATTTGGTAATCGTTGAATCTCCGGCAAAGGCGAGAACCATTGAAAAATATCTTGGTCCGGACTATCAAGTTGTTGCATCCATGGGGCATTTGCGTGACCTTCCCAAAAGCACCATGGGAGTTGACATTGAAAACGGCTTTGAGCCGGACTACCAGCCTGTAAAGGGGCGGGAGGAAATTATAGAAGACCTTCAAAAGAAGGCCGAGGCCGCAGACCTTGTCTATCTTGCCACTGACCCTGATAGAGAAGGCGAGGCTATATCTTGGCACTTAAAAGAAATGCTGGAGCTATCTGACGAGAAGGCAAGACGTGTCACCTTTAACGAAATTACAAAAAAGGTTGTAAACGAAAGCATACAGTCCCCCCGTGACATAGACTCTGACCTTGTGGATGCCCAACAGGCAAGACGTATTTTAGACCGCATAGTGGGCTATAAGCTAAGCCCCCTTTTATGGAGAAAGGTGCGTCGGGGGCTATCTGCCGGACGTGTACAGTCTGTTGCAACCCGTATGGTGGTTGACAGAGAAAATGAAATAAAATCCTTTACCCCTGAGGAATATTGGCTGTTGGATGTATTTTTAGAGCGGCTTGAAAAAGATGGGGGTTTTATCGCTAGGTTTTACGGAAACGAGAGTAAAAAGCTTGAGCTTCGCAGCGAGGAAGAGGTTGAAAAGGTAATCAGTGAAATCTCAAAGAATGAGTTTTCTATTAAATCCGTAAAGCGGGGGGAAAAGCAGCGCTCTCCCGCACCACCCTTCATTACCTCCACCCTTCAGCAGGAGGCTTCACGCAGACTTGGCATGACACCCCGCCGCACCATGAGTGTTGCCCAGCAGCTTTATGAAGGCATAGATATAAGCGGCGAGGGCACAGTTGGTATCATAACCTATATGAGAACCGACTCCCTTCGTTTGTCCGACGATGCCACAAAGGACGCAGCAGATTTTATAAAAAATCGCTACGGTGAGCAGTATTACCCCGGAAAGCCCAGAGTTTTCAAAAAAAAGTCCGGCGCTCAGGATGCCCACGAAGCCATTCGGCCAAGCAATGTTTACTTCACACCGGAATCCATAAAAAAAGACCTAAGTCCCGACCAATACAGGCTTTACCGCCTTATCTGGGGGCGCTTTACCGCAAGTCAGATGTCAAATGCCGTTTATGACAGCGTGACCATAGACGCTGTTTCCGCAGGCTATGTTTTCAGGGCGAACCATTCGGAAATAAAGTTTTCCGGATATACCGCTGTTTATGAAGAAAAGCCCGATGAGGAACCGGCAGAAAGGCAAAAGGCCCTGCCCGACCTTTCCGAAGGGGAAAAAATGCGCCTTGAAAAGCTTGAAAAGGAGCAGCAATTTACCCAGCCGCCTTCCCGCTATACAGAGGCAACCCTCATCCGTGCCATGGAGGAAAAGGGAATAGGGCGGCCAAGCACATACGCACCCACCATAAGTACCATAACCTCGAGGGAATATGTGGTGAAAGAGGGCAAGCACTTAAAGCCCACGGTTTTAGGCGAAGTTATAACCGGCCTTATGGAGGAGCGCTTTCCGGATATTGTTGACCTTAAGTTCACTGCCAGAATGGAGGACACTCTCGACAGTGTCGAGGATGGCAAAAGGGACTGGAAAGATGTTTTAGAAGATTTTTACGAGGGTTTTGACAAGGCATTAAATGATGCGGAAAAGGCCCTTGAAGGACAGCATATTAAAATCCCAGTAGAGCTTTCCGACGAATATTGCGACAAATGCGGCAAGCAAATGGTTATAAAATCAGGGCGTTTTGGCCGCTTTCTTGCCTGTCCAGCCTACCCCGACTGTGATTTTACAAAGCCCATAGTTATTGAAATGCCTGGCAAATGCCCAAAATGCGGCAGCCGCATTTTAAAACGCACCTCTAAAAAAGGATATACCTATTACGCCTGTGAAAGAGGGGCAGATTGCGGCTTTATGACTTGGGATGTGCCTGTTAAAGACGTTTGCCCCGAATGTGGAAAGAGTATGTTTAAACTCTCTGGCAGAGGCAGAAAAACTCCCTTCTGTGTAAACGAGCAGTGTACGGCGTTTTTACCTGAGGATAAAAGGGGCTACCGTAAAAAGGCCGCTGCCGAGGGTGAGGAGAAGACCGAGGAAAAAACCGAAAAGGCCGATGAGGAGAAAGCTGAAGCGGACAAAAAGTCCGAAAAGGCTCCCGTAAAAAAGGCTGAAAAAACCCCAGCAAAAAAGTCGGCAGCCGCAAAACCTGCCGCCAAAAAGACAGCAACCGCAAAGGCGGCAGAAAAAGAGAGCGAAGAATAAAGCAGATAGAAGGAGCAAAGCTTGGAAGCAGTAACAGTAATTGGAGCGGGTCTTGCCGGCTGTGAATCAGCTTGGCAGTTGGCAAGGCAGGGGATACCTGTGCGCCTTGTGGAAATGAAGCCGGAGAAAAAAAGCCCCGCCCATATAAGCGGCAGCTTTGCGGAGCTTGTTTGCTCAAACTCCCTTCGCAGCGATGATTTAACAAATGCTGTGGGGCTTTTGAAGCAGGAGATGAGACTTTTAGGCTCTCTTATAATGGATTGCGCAGACGCAACAAAGGTTGCGGCAGGTGGCGCACTGGCTGTTGACCGTGAGGGCTTTTCCCAAATGGTTACAGAAAAGATACACAACTGTGAAAACATTGAGATTATTTCAAAAGAGCAGGTGGATATTCCCCAAGGGGAAACTATCATTGCCACAGGCCCTTTAACAAGCGACGCTTTTGCAGAAAAGATAAAAGCTCTTTTTCCCGATGAAAAGTTTTTAAACTTTTATGATGCCGCCGCTCCCCTTGTGAGCCTTCAAAGCGTAGATATGGACTCGGCCTTTTATGCCTCACGCTATGACAAGGGTACGGCAGATTATGTAAACTGCCCCATGACGAAAGAAGAGTATCTGGACTTTTGGCAGGAGCTTTGCTCTGCCCGTCAGGCTCAATTGCATGGCTTTGATGACGGTGGAGTTTTTGAAGGCTGCATGCCTGTGGAGGTTATGGCAAGAAGGGGCGAGGATACCCTAAGGTTTGGCCCTTTAAAGCCTGTGGGTCTGCGTGACCCCCGCACAGACAAGGAGAGCTATGCCGTTGTCCAGCTAAGGCGTGATAATGCCGAGGGAAGCATATATAATCTTGTAGGTTTTCAAACCCACCTTGCCTTTCCCGAGCAAAGACGGGTTTTCTCAATGATACCTGCCTTGAAAAACGCTGAATTTCTCCGCTATGGTGTCATGCACCGAAACACTTATCTTGACTCCCCAAGGCTTTTGGACAGATATTACCGCTTAAAATCCCAGCCGAGCATTTGTTTTGCAGGTCAGATAACAGGGGTTGAGGGCTATGTGGAATCCTGCGCTTCGGGGCTTTTGGCGGCCTTGGAAAAGGCGGCAAGGCTAAAGGGTGAAGAAGCCTATAATTTTCCAAAGGAAACGGCAATAGGCGCTTTGTCTCTTTATATTTCCCAAGGCTCCACAGGCAATTTTCAGCCTATGAACATAAACTTCGGAATAATAGAGCCTCTGGGAAGACGGGTAAAGGGGAAGCGGAATAAAAACGCCGAGATTTCCTCTCGAGCGCTTGATATTATAAAGACACATTCAGGGAGGCTCTCAAATGAGGATAATAGTTGATGCTATGGGCGGGGACAATGCTCCGGCTGAGGCCATCAAAGGAGCGGTGCAGGCCATCCGTGAATTTGATGTGGACATAACATTGGTGGGCAGGGAAAATGAAATTTTAGCCTGTCTTGAAAAAGAAAACATAGCAGACATCAGAAATAGAATAAAAATTATAAACGCCACTGAAGTTGTCCATATGGAAGACGACCCCACAACGGTTTTGCGCACGAAAAAGGACTCGTCCATGTCTGTTGCCCTTCGAGCCTTAAGAGATGGGGAGGGGGAAGCCTGTATTTCCGCCGGAAGCACAGGGGCCCTTCTTGCAGGGGCAACTCTTATAGTTAAGCGGGTGCGGGGCATTAGAAGAGCAGCGCTGGCTCCTGTTATGCCCAATGGGGACAGGGGCGCAATGCTCATAGACTGCGGAGCAAATGTGGAATGCACAGCGGAATATCTGCTGCAATTTGCCTATATGGGAAGCTTTTACGCTAGGAATATAATGGGCTGTGAAAATCCACGAGTTGGACTTTTAAACGTGGGCAGCGAGGACACAAAGGGCGGAGACTTGCAAAAAGCGGCTTTTGCACTTTTAAGTTCCGCATCAGAGCAGGGGGGCATAAACTTTATTGGAAACGTTGAGGCCAAGGAAATATTCTTCGGCGGAGTTGACGTTGTGGTAACCGACGGGTTTTCAGGCAACATTATGCTAAAAACCATAGAGGGCACCGCAAAGTTTGTTTTGCTCAGTCTTAAAGAGGCAATAACCTCTGATTTTAAATCAAAGGTGGGCGCTCTCCTTGTGAAAAACAAGCTTGAGGAGCTTAAAAAAACTCTTGACCCCTCCGAGGTTGGGGGAACGGCCCTTCTTGGCATAACAAAGCCGGTTATAAAAGCCCATGGCTCTTCGGATGCCAGAGCCTTTAAAAACGCCATCTTACAGGCGGTAAACTTCATAAATGCGCAAGTTGCGGAGGAAATTGAGAAAAATATAAGCCTTATGACAATTTCAAAGGAAGAATAGTCTTGACAAGCGCTGGCATAATGAATATTATCAATTTTAGCATAGTATTTGGAGATGTTTTAAAATGATTTTTGAAAAGATACAAGAGTTAATTTGCAACCAGTTCGTAATTGAGCCTGATGCGGTCACAATGGAAACTTCCTTTGTGGACGATTTGGGCGCCGACTCTCTGGACGTTGTGGAGCTTACCATGGCAATAGAGGAGGAGTTTTCCCTATCCGAGGTTTCCGACGATGAGCTTAAAAAAATTATCACAGTGGGCGACCTTGTAGAATACGTCGGCCGTTATGTGCAGGACTAAATTTTCTCTGTGTAAAACCTGTGAGAAGGGAGCGTCCTATGGAAGTTTTGGAGAAAAAACTAAATTACAGCTTCAAAAATAAGACGCTCCTGCTTACAGCTTTAAGCCACAGCTCTTACGCTAACGAGAACAGGGCTAAGGGAATAATGAGCAACGAGCGTCTGGAGTTTTTGGGCGATAGTATTTTAGGGCAGGTGGTTGCAAGCCACCTGTATTTATCATATCCCCAAATGCCGGAGGGGCAGATGACAAGGCTTCGTGCCGAGCTTGTCTGCGAGCACAACCTTTTCCGAACGGCAAGGGATTTGGAGCTTGGAAGTTTCATAAGGCTTGGTAAGGGCGAGCAGGCCAGCGGCGGCAGGGAAAGAGAATCTATCCTAGCCGATGCCGTTGAAGCCCTTATAGCGGCTTTATATCTTGACGGAGGGCCGGAGACAGCAAAAGATTTTATAAAGCGCATGATTTTAAGCCAAAGTGACTTGTTGGAAAATCAGCAGGTCAGCGATTATAAAACAGCCCTGCAAGAGCTTATTCAGCGCAAGGCCGGCCAAAACCTAAGCTATGAGACTATCGGGGAAAAAGGGCCGGACCACAAAAAAACCTTTACTGTTCAGGTGAGCTTAAACGGCAAAGTTATAGGCTCTGGCTGTGGTTACACAAAAAAGGAAGCGGAGCAGGCAGCGGCAAAACACGGTTTGGAGGCAATTTCTAAATGGAGCCCAAAAGACGAGTAATTCCGGTTTTTGTTCCACATCTGGGCTGTCCCCACGATTGTGTTTTCTGCAATCAGCGAAAAATTTCGGGAAGCATTCATCCCGCCGACGGGGATACTGTGGGAAAGGCCATAGAAGAAGCCCTTGAAAAAACAGGTGCAAAAGAAAATACACAGCTGGCGTTTTACGGCGGCAGCTTCACGGCAATACCGGTCGAAAAGCAAGAAGAGCTTTTGGGGGCGGCTTTGCCGTTTTTACGTGATGGGAGCATAAGCTCTGTAAGAATTTCAACACGACCAGATGCCATAAACGAAGAAACGCTAGATAGACTTTTGGCCTTCGGAGTAAAAACCATTGAGCTTGGTGCCCAGTCCATGTGTGACGATGTTTTGACAGCTTCCGGCAGGGGGCATAAGGCAAGGGATACGGAAAAGGCGGCAGAGCTTATAAAACAGCGGGACTTTGAGCTTATTTTGCAGATGATGACGGGCCTGCCTATGGACACAGAGGAAAAAAGCCTTGAAACCGCAAGGAAGATAATTGCCTTAGCTCCCAATGGGGTGCGAATTTACCCAACGGTAATAATAGGCGACACCATGCTGCATGAGCTTTGGCGTCAGGGAAAGTATAAGGAGCATACTGTAACTGCGGCGGCAGAGCTTTGCGCAAAGCTTCTGCCCATGTTTAATAAGGCAAACATACCCGTTATCCGTCTGGGACTAAATCCTACGGAGGAGCTTTCGGCGGGGGCTGCTTTGGCTGGAGCCTATCATCCGGCCTTTGGTGAAATTGTTCTCTCCCGCATCTTTCTCGATAAGGCCAGAAGCCTTCTTAAACAGGCCTCTGTCAGAGGTGATGTTATTTTGGGGGTTAATCCTTCAGAGGTTTCTATCATGACGGGTCAGCACAGGTGCAACATTAAGAAGCTGTGTGAGGAGCTTTCTTTAAACAGCCTGAAAATAAAGCCATGGAATGTAAATAAAGGTGAAATTATCCTACTATAAGAGCTAAGTTTCTTGCAAACAGCGGACTTTTATAATATAATAAACTGATTGCTATATGTTAAAAATGGAAGATAGCATGGCCCTGCCGGCATTTTTTGAAAGGCTTAAAATCAGATTTTTTATGCCTTTAAAATACTTTGACATGGGCATTATACAAATCGGCACTTTTAAGGTCGGAAAAATAAAGGAAATGGAGTATCAGAGGTGGCATATGTATCTCAAGGCATTGGAAATACAGGGCTTTAAGTCCTTTCCCGACAAGACTCGCCTGACCTTTGAAAAAGATATTACGGCGATTGTCGGGCCTAACGGCAGCGGAAAATCCAATATTTCCGACGCTGTGCTTTGGGTTATGGGAGAACAGCGCTCAAAGGCCCTTCGGGGCGGTAAGATGGAGGATGTAATCTTCGG
>JAAYFX010000196.1 GCA_012728025.1 Clostridiales bacterium | reverse complement strand
GCCGTTTACCTGCATACGCTCGTTGAAGCTTGAAATATACGGAGAGGTGAAAAGTCCGGTTTTATAGCCTGCTTCCCTAAAGATGAAAGAGAGCATGGCCGAGGTGCTTCCCTTGCCGTTTGTTCCCGCAATGTGGATAAAATCAAGTTTATTCTGGGGATTTCCCATAAGAGAGAGAAGCTTATTTGTACGTGAAAGCCCGAGCTTTGAGCCACGCCAGAATTTCTCATGTATAAAGTCTATTGCTTCATCAGCGTTCAAGCCCTCGCCTCCTGCTTTTTATAAATTACGAAAATAGTATAACACGCAGGGGACTTGCAAATCAACTAATAAGAAAATCTCCGCTTTATATACGAAAAAACAGGAGAAAAGACCCATTAAGCTGTAAAAACATATAAGTTATAGCGGTTTTACACTATATAATCAAAAAACAATAAAAGTTGTTGACCCGAGCTTTGGGCTGTGCTACAATACACATTACCTGTCGGCGGAGAGGCTTATTTTTCGTGCGCGGTTTTTCAGTGCGCTGTTCCGCTCCGATTAGGGAGGCAACAAAGGCCGATGGCCTAATATTTATAGGAGGTGCCGAAATGCGAGTGAAGATAACTTTAAGATGCAACGAGTGCAAGCAGAGAAACTACAATACCTTCAAGAACAAGAAGAACACTCCGGACAAGCTTGAAATGAGCAAATATTGTCCTTTCTGCCGCAAGCACACCGAGCATACGGAAACGAAGTAGGTTTTTAGAAAGGATGTGCTTTTATGGCAAAAGCTAAGGAAGATGCGGTAAAAAAGACCACTGAAGCCGTTAAAAAATCTACCGGAAACGAAAAACAGGGCTTATTTAAACGCCTTTCCCAGTGGTTTAAAGACCTTAAAGGTGAGCTTAAAAAAGTCATCTGGCCGACAAAAGAACAAACTGCTAAAAACACTGCTGTGGCACTTGTTGTCATGCTGGTTTTTGCCGTTGTTCTCTGGGGCTTCGATACCCTTGCCCAGACAGGGGTTAAGACGCTCATATCACTGGTGGGTTAGCTATGGCTGAAGAAGCAAAATGGTATGTAGTCCACACATATTCCGGATATGAAAATGCAGTGGCGGCAGCAGTTTTAAAGGCTGCGGAAAACCGCAGGATGCAGGACCTTATAACAGAGGTGAACATCCCTACGGAAACCGTTACCGAGCATACGGAAAACGGCGAAAAAACCATAGAACGCAAAACTTATCCCGGTTATGTTTTTGTTAAGATGATTCTTACAGACGAAAGCTGGCACCTTGTGCGAAATGTCAGGGGAGCCACGGGTTTTGTGGGAAGTGATGGCAAGGCCATCCCCCTTACAGAGCAGGAAATTTTAAACATGGGCGTTGAGCGCCATGAGGACATTTCCGGCTTTAACGTAGGTGACAGCGTAAAGGTAACAGACGGCCCTCTGGAAGGCTTTCTGGGTGTTGTTGAGGATGTGGACGCAGCCAAAAACCGTGTTCGAGTTATTGTCTCCATGTTTGGAAGGGAGACGCCGGTGGACCTAGATTATTATCAGGTCGAAGCCGCTTCAGATTAATTAGGAGGTGCACGTAAAGTGGCACAGAAAGTTGTTGGATATGTAAAATTTCAGGTCCCCGCAGGAAAGGCGACTCCCGCCCCCCCTGTCGGCCCTGCCCTTGGTCAGTACGGCATCAACATTGGCCAGTTCACCAAGGATTTTAACGAACGCACAAAAAATGATATGGGCATGATGATTCCCGTTGTTATAACGGTCTATTCCGACCGTACCTTCTCTTTCATCACAAAGACTCCGCCGACCTCCCTTCTTGTTAAGAAGGCTCTCGGCATAGAGAATGCTTCCGGCGTTCCCCAGCGTGATAAGGTCGGCACCTTGAGCCGTGAAGACCTTCGCAAAATCGCCGAGACAAAGATGCCCGACCTCAACTGCACGGACATTGAAGCTGCCATGGCCATGGTTGCAGGCACCTGCCGCAGCATGGGCGTTATGGTCGCCGAGCAGTAAGGGTAAGGGCCCGCTTTTCCGAAGTGGGAGGATGCGAAAAGCATCTGCCTAACCACATTACAAGGAGGATAAACAATAGTGTTTAGAGGTAAAAATTATAAAGAGAGCGCAAAGCTCATAGATAGAACAAATTTATACGACCCAGAGGAAGCTTTTGACCTTGTTGTAAAAACATCTAAGGCCAAGTTTGACGAAACTGTCGAACTTCACGTAAAGCTGGGCGTAGATTCCCGCCATGCAGACCAGCAGGTTCGTGGTGCCATTGTCCTGCCCCACGGAACGGGTAAGACCCGCCGTGTTCTTGTTTTCTGCAAGCCCGAGCGTGAGCAGGAAGCCATCGACGCAGGAGCGGATTTTGCCGGTGGTCAGGATTTGGTAACAAAAATCCAAACTGAAAACTGGTTTGACTATGACGTTGTTGTAGCAACACCCGACATGATGGGCGTTGTCGGCCGTCTTGGCAAGCTTCTTGGACCTAAGGGTCTTATGCCCACACCCAAGGCAGGAACCGTTACTCCCAATATCGCTCAGGCGGTTCAGGAGATAAAGGCTGGTAAGATAGAATACCGCCTTGACAAGACAAATATTATCCACTGCCCCATAGGCAAGGTAAGCTTTGGCGCAGATAAGTTAAATGAGAACTTCGAAACCCTTATGAACGCCATCATCAAGGCAAAGCCTGCCGCTGCAAAGGGTCAGTATATCAGAAGTTGCGTAACGGCCTCTACAATGGGCCCCGGAATAAAAATTAATCAGACAAAGCTGATGTAAAAGTCAAATCAAGAAACAGACTGTGCCGTACCCTCCCCTTATAGGATGGTGCGGCACAGTTTGTTTTGGTTTTTATTGGACAGGCTAAAACAAATGTAGTATAATTAGTCGGAAAAACCTATATAATGACCACATTGCGGGTATATACATACTTATACCTTTATGCTGAAAGGCTCCTTGGGGTAATATATAACAATATAAATGGAAAGGGGGATAAAATCCGTTGAGGATTCTCCCTGTTTTATTTCTGATAATCTCAATAACCTTGGTTCTTGCCTTTTTTGTCTTTTATGTTTTGCTTTTTAAGCGGCATGACCCCATAGCGGATTTGAGAGAGGTAGATACGGCTCGTTTTTCCTTTCCCCTAAGGCGGTATCCTTTGGAGAAAAAGGATATTCTTCCGCTTTTTCTTATCCCCATTTTATACGGGGCTGTGGCCTTTTACGGACTGGGCGATATTAAAGGGCCGGAGAGCTTTTGCTCCTTTACCGAAAAGGGGCGTTATGTGGTAATAGAGCTTGAGGAGGAATCCTCCATTACAAGGCTTATGTACTATTCCGGTCTTCATAGCGGCAATTATTTTCTGCAATATTCCCTTGACGGTGAAAACTATACCGATGAGGCGATTATGGAGCAAAGCTATTCAGATATCTTTAAATGGCATGAGGCAAAGCTTGACTCCCTTGGAAAGGGCACAAAGTTTGTGCGAATAATATCAGATGACACCCTTAACCTTGGGGAAATCTGTCTTTACGACTGGGAAGGCAAACCAATACCCGTAGAAAAGCTTGTTTTTGACGAGGGGGCGGCAACGCTTTTTGATGAGCAGGAGCTGGTTCCCGAAAGGGAAAGCTATAAAAACAGTGCCTACTTTGACGAAATTTACCATGTGCGCACAGCTTACGAGCATATTGAGGATGTCTATCCCTACGAGCTTTCCCACCCGCCTTTGGGAAAGCTTATAATAAGCCTCGGCATAAAAATCTTTGGCCTTGCTCCCTTCGGCTGGCGTTTTATGGGGGTTTTGTTCGGGGTTCTCATGCTGCCTTTTTTATATGTGTTTATAAAAAACCTTTTCGGCTCCACAGCAATTTCCGTTTGCGGCACACTTTTGTTTGCCTTTGATTTTATGCATTTTGTGCAAACGAGGATAGCCACCATAGATACCTATGCCGTTTTCTTTATAATGTTGATGTACCTTTTCATGTACAGGTATGTGACTGCGGAAAGGGACGGGTTTTCTCTGGGGTGCAAAGGAGCTTTGCCACTTTTTCTCTCGGGGCTTTCCTTTGGACTTGGCGTTGCCTGTAAGTGGACGGCTGTTTATGCCGGTTTGGGGCTTGCTCTGATATGGCTTATTTTCCGCATAATGAGGAGCAGGCAGCTTACTGCAATAGGCAGGGGACGCCTTCACCGGAAGGAGCTTTTTCTCAACATTCTCCTTTGCCTTTTCTCCTTTGTCCTTATCCCCGCCGCCGTATATTATTTAAGCTATTATCCCTATGGCATAGCAAAGGGCATGGACGGCGGTGTCTCGATGCTTTTAGATGCAGACTATGCCAAAATTGTTTTGGACAACCAAAGGTTTATGTTCACATACCATGCGGGGGTGGATGCAAGCCATCCATATTCCTCCGCTTGGTATCAGTGGCTTGTGGACGGCAGGCCGATACTTTACTATCTGCGGTCTTTGCCAAACAACTATAAAAGCGCCTTCGGCGCCTTCTTAAATCCTCTGGTTTGCTGGGGGGGGCTTCTGGCAATGCTGGCCATGGTTTGGAGAAGCCTTCGCCACAAAGATAGCAAGGCGATGTTTATCCTTATAGGCTACCTTTCCCAGCTTGTGCCTTGGATGTTTATATCTCGCATAACCTTTGCATACCACTACTTCCCCTGCCTGATTTTCCTTGTCCTTGCAATCTGCCATGTGTTCAACTCTATAAGGCTAAGAGACAGAAGGTGGAAGATAAAGGTATACACAGCAACGGCTCTTTGCCTTTTGCTTTTCATCGCTTTTTACCCCGTACTTACGGGGGTGCCGACTCCCAGAGCATATACAGACCTACTTGTGTGGGTTCCGGGGGCTTGGCCTTTTTAGGGCGTGTCAACACGCCCTAGACTTATAAATTTATGGGAAGAAGCTCCCAAAGGGGGAAGGATTTTTGTTATACGACTGCCACATACACAGCACTTGTTCCACCGACGGCAGAAACACCATGGAGGAAATGGCACAAGCCTCCTTTAAAAAGGGTGTGGGCTATATTTGTTTTACAGACCATTGCGACATTGACGACTATATGACGGGGCTGCCCATTGAGGGAAGCTATGACCACAGGGAAAAAACCATCCGTATGTTTGAAGAAGCTGTGAAAAAAGCCCCCTCGGGCTTGCAGCTGCACCTTGGCATGGAGCTGGGCGGGGGAAACCACGACCTTCAGCGGGCGAAAAAAATAGCGGCATCCCCCGAATTGGATTTTGTTCTCGGCTCTTTGCACAACCTTAAGGGAAAAAAAGATTTTTATGAATATTCATATGAGAGCATGGCTCAGTGCCATGAGCTTATGGACGAATATGCAACAGAGCTTATAGAGCTTGCGGGGATGGACTTTTTTGACACCATGGCCCACATAGGCTACACCATACGATATATGCGCAGGGACGGCTTTGATGTGAGCTTTAACCTTGAAGGCTATGGCGATAAGATTGAAGTACTTTTAAAAACCCTTATCCAAAACGGAAGAGGATTGGAGATAAATTGCTCCGGCCTAGGCAGGGAAAGAATAGACGCCCCCATGCCGGAAGTTGAAATTTTAAGGCTTTACAGGCAGCTTGGCGGCGAGATAATCACCATAGGCAGCGATGCCCATTCGGTTTCAAGAGCGGCTTCGGGGCTTAGACAGGGCTTTGACATTCTAAGGCAATTGGGGTATAAATATATCACGGTTTTTGAAAAGCGAAAGCCGAGGTTTATAAAGATTTAAGGCCGTTTTAATTGCGGCTATAAGTGGGGAGAGGTAAAAAACTATGCTGGCACTGGGAAGCGACCATGGCGGTTACGCCTTAAAACAGGAAATAATAGAGCATCTTGACAAAAAGGGTATAAAATATAAAGATTTTGGCACACATTCGGAAGATAGCTGTGACTATCCCCTTTATGCCGAGGCTGTTGGCAAAGCCGTTGCCTCGGGAGAATGTGAGCGGGGAATTTTAATTTGCGGCACAGGGATTGGTATATCCATGGCGGCAAACAAAATTAAGGGCATTCGTGCCGCCCTTTGCGGAGACTGTTTCAGTGCGGAATTTTCCCGTCTGCATAATGACGCAAACATCCTTGCTTTGGGTGCAAGAGTTATAGGCTCAGGTCTTGCCCTTAAGATAGTCGACACTTTTTTGAACAGCGAGTTTGAAGGGGGAAGACACGCAAGGCGTGTTGGGCTAATTTCAAAGCTTGAGGAATAAAAACGGAACAAGGAGTGCTTGGTATGGCGGTACGCTCAAGGGATATATACGAGGGCAGGAAAAAAAGGCGCTCACGCAAGGGGCTTATTGTCTCTGTTATACTTGCAGTTTTTATTGTCACAGCTCTGCTTTTTTACGGACTGCGTTCCCTTTGCGTTTATGATGATGTGGGAAATGCCCGAATAGTCTGGCCCTTTTCTCAGGAGGCAAAGGATATAAAAGCTCAGGAGGAAGGGTAGACAGGAGCAGATTGCGATAGTTCCCACCCTCAGCCTTTCGGTAAAGAAAAATAATGTAACTTTGTGTAACATTATTTTTAAAAAGTGCTTGCAAAATCAACTTCTTTGTGCTAGAATACAACTTGCGTTTTGAAGCTAAACTCATGAAAGAGGTGAACATAATGAAGGAAGGTATCCATCCCAAGTACGACCAGACAACCATCAGGTGTGCTTGCGGCGAGATTATAGAGACAGGCTCCACTAGGAAGGACATAACGGTTGAGATTTGTTC
>JAAYFX010000336.1 GCA_012728025.1 Clostridiales bacterium | reverse complement strand
CCTATTGAAACCGCCTCCCCCGCCGGAAAGGGCTCTCCCCCGTCTATGGGGTTTCCCAAAGGGTCAACGGTGCGCCCTATAAGAGCGTCGCTCACCTGAACCGTAAGCTTATCCCCTGTGCTTATCACAGGGCAACCATAGCCTATACCGTCAACCTCCTGAAAAGGCATAAGGTAAACCTTGTTGTCAGAGATGCCCACAACCTCGGCTATTACGTTGGTGTCGTCTCTTTCTATGTATATGGTGCATATATCGCCTATACTGCATGAAAGCCCTGTGGCTTCAATGGTCATGCCGATAATTTTGCTTATACGTCCTTCTCTTGTGCGAAGGTCGGCAAGCTGTATAACACGATAATATTTTTCCATGGATTTGTGAAGTGATTGTGTCACACATACACCGCCCTTCCTGCTGTTTTAGCCTTGAGCCTGCCTGAAAGCCTCCCGCAGGTTTTCAGCCTGAGTGCTTATTGTGCATACAATAGTGCCGTCCTGCATAGTTACCCTGCAAACATCATCTGTGCCGGCAATGGGGACAACATGGGCTTTCCCCTCATATTCGGGCTTTTCAAGCTCTGCCTTAATTGAATCCACAAGGCTAGCCAGTCTATCTGACAGCTCCACATTCATCCACTCAGTGTTTCTGACACTTTTAATGGTGTGAAGCACAAGCCTTTGGAGAATAAGGTCATCCTCATCTATCTTTTCATGTATCATTTTCTCCGCAATATCCACCGCCATAAATTTAAGCTCTTCGGTGTATTCCTCGATAAAGTCCCGATGGTTTTGAGAAAGCTCATCCATAAGGGACGAAACCTCGGCTATTGTATCTCGAAGCTCTGCTTTTTTGCGGTTTAAAGCGTCGTAATAGGCCTGCTGGGCAAAATCCTCGCACATTGCGCTCAGTTCCTGCTCATATATCTGACGAAGTTCTTCCCCGCTTGGATATTGCGGCAAGGGTTCAGGTTCAGGTTCAGGCTCAAATTCCGGCAACTTTTCCTCTTCGGCCTCCTGTATGACTTCGCCGTTCTCGCACTTTTCTGCGCCGCTTTCTGTGTCCTCCGTCTCAAAATCTTCATCTGAAGTTATTTCATCCTCATATTCAGATGTGGCCTGTTCCGCCCCCTCAATATGTTCCGACCCCTCAATATGTAAAAGCTCCACGTCCGGAATCCGGACACGCTCGTCTTTCTCAATAAACTCAAGGTTTTTAAAAACGCTGGCGCTATTCAATTATTGCGTCCTCCCCTCCCCGAGCTATGACAATCTCGCCGCTTTCCTCAAGGGCTCTGATTGAATCGACAATCTTCTGCTGGGCACGTTCAACGTCTCTCATGCGGACATTACGCAGGTATTCGATGTCGGAAAGGATGTTCTCCCTTGCTCTGGCAGAAATGTTGTTGAGCAAAAGCTCCTTGATGGCATCGCTTGAGCCTTTTATAGCCACCGCCAAATCCTGTGCGTCGATAGTACGCAGGACGGTTTGGATGGTGCTGTCGTCCAAATCCAGAATATCCTCGAATACGAACATAAGCTTTCTGATGTCGTCTGAAAGGTTCGGGTCGCTCTTTGAAAGTTCGTCGAAAATGTATTTTTCCGTTGTGCGGTCAATGTGGTTCATAATATCCGCAACATAAGGTACGCCGCCGATTTCGGTCATATCAACGTTTACAACCACAGAGAAGCGCCGCTCAAGAGTTTGCTCGACATTTGAGACGATTTCCGGAGAAACACTCTCCAGTGTTGCTATGCGCTTTATAACGTCCATCT
>JAAYFX010000326.1 GCA_012728025.1 Clostridiales bacterium | reverse complement strand
TCTCCCCTCTCTACTTATTTCTCACTATATTTAGTAGCCTCTATATCAAGAGGGTACATAAACATAGATACTTTATCATAGTCTAAGCTTCCATTTGCCCAGTGTACTAGGGCGTTGCAAGCTAATGCTGCGCATACATCACTAACAAGTCCAAAGCTAATAGGAGAGCCACAAGCGGAGACCTCAACCAATGCTTCATCGAAGTCAATAGTCTTGAGCCAATCACTCTCTTGATTCTTCCCTCTTATCATATAGAACTGAACTTCATCTGAACCCATTCGTGTCTCAATGATTAGTTCTAAGTTTATCTTTCTTGTTAACCAATCAACTATATCCTTCCTTGCTTTAATACTATCTACAGCTAGGAATACATAGTTGAAGTTCTCGTCAGAGTCTTTCTTTGTGAAAGCTTTGTTGTGTGTTATGATATGAGCATTGTTCCTTAGGGCATACTCACTCATAGCTTCTACTTTAGCTAAGCCTATCTGCTCAGCATTAAACTCTTGATTAGCTATGTTATGAGCTTCGATTACATCGAAGTCATATACATGGACTCCTTCGAGTCCTAGCTTTATCAGCCCTGCTAGGATCTTTGATCCTATAGCTCCAGCTCCTATCACTGCTATCTTCTTCCCATCAAATTTAGATGGGTCAAAGATGCCTTGATGCCTTTGGATATCTATACCTATTTTTTCGTTTCTCATACATCCTCTGCATCAAGTAATGTTTTTAAGTCTCTTATTACATCTTCATTTACTCCATAAATCACCTTGATTAACCTTTTGGTTTCATCTTTGTCTACAGTTAAATAAAGTTCAACGAGTCTTTGTGAATTATTCTTTAATGGTGTTATTGGATTCAATATGAACTCTCTTTTCTTAGTCATAGATTGCTCCTGTTATTAACTCCTCAATTTCTTTATCACTTAAGTCTAGAATACCCTTTACTCTTTTGTTTTTTTTTTTGCTTTCCTTGCTTTGGGATTATACTTATCATCAATGCCTATAAAACTTGGCTGTACCCAGTTTTGACCATATCCATAGTTTATAGGATAGTTCTTATTACTTGATTCCTTACTATAGTCAGTTATCTCTTCTATTCTTTCCTTAAAGAAATCAAAATCATTTGATCTGACTTTCTCTTTCTCATAGAAGTGTAAGGTTTCTGTGCTAATCATTCCCATAAATCCTACACGAAGATGATGCTCCCCCTTCTTATTCATTATAATAGTTAAGAAGTAAGGGATGTCTTCTAGAAACTCTGACAGTGTGCTATCATCTACACCACTGGGAGTGACTCCCATATTCACATGACTATGGAAATGACACCTAAAGAATCCTGAACCATGTTTCTCTCTTAACTCTGCCTCAACATCTATTAGTTCATCATAACCTTCAGCTAATAAGTTTGTATGAGCTGGCTGACATACTTGATGTTTAGGCAGGAAGATTTCATTAATGATTAAATCTACTCCTTCTTCTACTACAAACCCAAAGAAAGTTATTTCCTCTGGGGCTAACTCTACTATCTCTAGTGCCTTTTTATAGGCTTCTTCTGTTATTATTACCATCTATTACTCCTTTAAGTTATCTATTATTTGCATTGCCAACATAGCTTTATACTTCCTAACTTCTAAAATCTTCCAGCTCTTAACAAGAGACTTAAATGTCTCTTCGTCTGGTTGATTTCTAGACAAGTATTCTGCCTGTCTGTTATTGAATCCATAGGAAACAAGACCATCTATATTGTTATTCTTTATGAAGTACATCGAGTTCTCTATAAAGTATATTGGCTTTCCATCTAAATAATTAAGATGAAGATCTATTAACAGTTCAAGCTCAGGAAAGTATTCCATTATTTGATCATGAATACATCCAGATGTTTCCCAATCCTTTTTATTAAAAACCGTTCCAGTTATAGAAAAGTAATTGGGTTCTGTTGAGATATATGCTTCAACTTTAGGTTTATTATTATGTACATATTGTACTTTTTTATTCATTTCTTTTCCTTTGTTTAGAATTCTGGGAATCCATTTTCTCCGTTAGCTCGATTTATAAGACCAATTAATTGTTCTCTTATATAGCTATCATCAACTGGTTCTCCTGTCTCGTCTTCTTCTCTTTCAATTCTTAATTGAAGCTCTGCAATATTTAGTCGTAGCCTAACAGCTGCATCTCCAGATGCTTCTTTTATGAACCTAGGACTTGATGATATTCTTCTCAGCATCATATCTATTCTTTGATTAAAGTAAATAATACGAAGTGTATATTCATAATACATTCCTGATAGAGATGCTAACTCTTCTTCTATTGATTCTTCTAGTGTATCAGAACTGATTTCTTGCTCTAACCAATTAACAGTTAATGCTCTTAAGTTACTTACACATAGTTGAATTCTATCAATATCATTTTGACCTAGGAGGAAGTCAACATGGTTTCCAATTAAACGTAATGGGTCATACCCACAGCCTCTTATCAATTCATCTACATATTCAGAGAAAACTGGATTTGGTTCTTCTGTTTCACCAAGATATGATCTTAGTATACGCTTTACTACATCTAGTTGTTGTGGTAATGTTATGAGAGCATTATCATAATCTTCCCTAGCTCTATATATTAGATCACTATGCCCTAGATCACTACGAACTTCTTCAGGATCAAATCCATTCAACATCATATATGTATCTATGGAATATGAATAGATCAAATTCTCTCCTTCATGATTATGATCAGTAAAAGGAGGATCTAGTTCGTCTGCATACTCACTGAATATATCATTTAGTTCTGCTAACATCTCTTCATAGCTTATATAGTTTCTATCCTGAGATGGATAACTTAATGACAAGTCCTCAATTCTTGCATTGAACTCTTCGGACACTATTTCTTTTAACAATATAGGGTCATATCCTCTTCGGAGAATAGCAAGATCTATTTCGTTAAGATCAATAAAAGTATAAGGCTCTCGAGTAACTACTTCTTCAGGAGTTATTTCTGGAGACATCTCTTTCCTTATTTCTTCTATCATTCTTGCTTTACATAGTTCTTCATCAAACTCACCTTGAATGAAGCTATCATAAATATCCCCTAGTATATATCTTAGAGTATCTATGATGCGTATCTGATGGTCTCCTCTTCTTTCTAGTCCTACTATTACATCCATAATATATTCTCTCTTAATAGTAGCCTTAAGAATATTTATAGCCTCATCTATTTGTGCATCTATTTCATCTTGATCAAGTTGTCCTTCTGCTAGAACAACAGCATTTATAAACTCTGAATGATGTTGAAGCTCTGGCACCAGTGTTATTCCTTCTTCAGCCAACAACACTCTTGCCTTTTCTATATTCTTAGCTCTTATTAATGCAGGGTCTTCAGGGACAACTATTGTTTCCTTGAGCCCTATGATTCTTTTAATCTGACTAATAGTATGGACTTTAGTTTCCATTATTTCTTCCATAAATCCTTCTTCTGATAACCCAAGAAGAATTTTATTCCACTGATTATTAGTCCCAGTTTGCCTTAGAGCATAACGATGTAAATCATTCATGTCTATATCAGGACGTTCTATATTGTGTTTATCATAGACATAATTTACCCATCGTCTAAACTCTTCTAAAGTTAACAGTGATGCTCTTATCATTGTTATATGAAGTCTATCTGAATCATCTAGTTCATCTATATTAACTATAGGGAATGCCCTTAGCCTTGCTCCCCACTGATCAGTTACATCAGGGTTCAACAAGAAACTAATTAGATAATCTGTAAGAAACCCTATATCTTTACTAGTAGACATCAATGACGCTACATCGGCTGATATGTTTCCAAAACAGATACTAGAACCGCTTGTATGTGGAGCTGGACTATTTCGTATGTTATATAGATTGTTGATGATTATGGGTTGATTTTTCCCTTTCACCAACTCAAATCTAAATGAACCTAAACAATACTTTACTTTAGGGTACTCAGGATCATGAACATAGATCTTAGAGGTTTCTAATATTACTTTATCATCGATAGCATAGCTAAATGAGATGTAATCATTATCTATAACAACTGTTTCCTCCTCTTTAATGAACAATGAGTATTTATTATACTCTTCATTAAGGCTCTTTATATTTCTTTCGATGAGTTTGATTCTGTCCTTCAGAAAGAACAGTGCTTCATACTGATCTCTTATCAATCCTTCATACTTATTTAGATTAATAAGATCATCATCTTCCTTCTTGAAATACCATGTCTTACTTAAATCAAAGTTAAGATGTCTATAGGTATAAAGCATCTCTATTATCACTTGATTAAGTGACACTAAGTCTATAAGACTCACTGAACTTACAGGTATATACAATGTATCGCCGTTAATATAGTGTGGTGAGAATAGAATAGGGTCATACCCACTAGAACTAATCTCAGATACTGATAGGTTTGTTATGGGTAAGTGAGTAATATTATTATCATTGCTTATTATTCCCTGATACTCTGTTACTAATTCAAATGAACTAGTATTCTCATCTATAAAGGAAGACTTTATATTTAGTGCCTTGCCTTCATCCATCACTGAGGAGGTTAAGATTACTACATTCTTTATAGTTGTTGTTTCTCTTTTCTTTAGGTTATTAATAACCCTTGGGATGTTAGGAACCTTCTTTATCTTGAATGAGTAGCTCATCTCTTCAGCTTTTCTATCATTATAAGAAACTCTATTTACGGTATCGTCTATCTCAAAGATGATTGATTCATCTTCATTACTCTGGTTGATCTCAAATTGAGGCAACAATACTTTATCAGAGTGTATATATGCAGCTAATTCTGGAGAGAAGTAGTCGGTTATAATAGAAAAATCATCTATTACTAGGTTAGGATTGTTTTCTATTTCTTCTTGAAGATCCTTTAGGGTCTCTATAGACTCATCTGAAAGATCTTTTGTTAAGATCAGTTCTGTTTTCATATCTGTTATAAGTGCATTATGGAATCTTTCAGATAGAAGGAATGGGTTAGCCCACTTTATTCTTAGCCTTGCATCATCATCTTCTATTTCTGTATCTGCGAGTTTTAGTGTCGCTAGAAACTTTATTAAATTGATTAACTTGTCTCTTCTAT
>JAAYFX010000364.1 GCA_012728025.1 Clostridiales bacterium | reverse complement strand
TTTACTCTTTGCCGCCTCGCAGAGCTTTGCAATGAGGGTGGCATAGGCCTGAACCGCATTGGCAGCTGAGTAAGGACTAAACCAAGGGAATTGGAGAGTGCTTTCTGTCTGCTGTATGGGTAGTTTCTCTACCCCCAAAGCCGCCTTGAGCAAAGGGGCCTTGGCAGCAACCAGCTTGTGGAGGTTATCCAGCTTTTCCGCTGTGAAGCCATCAAGGGGCATTTCGATGGTCAACGCATCTTCGGGAATGCCATCACTGCTGTACTCACATCCGACCGCATCAAAGCCCTTCTGGCGTAGGGCATCCTCCAGGCCGAGGCTGTCAGGGCCGGTGACTGTGCCGGTTTTGTCAATGTGGTAACCCTCCACCTTGTAGGCGAAGCTAGGGGCGCCGAGGTACTTGGTCGGCTCATTGAGCTCCTGACTGATTGCGCCCACCAGGGCTTTGCGTTCTGGGCCTGTAACATTGTAGCTCAGTTTCATATACCGTACCGCCTTTCATATTTTCGGTACTACATATATCACTCCAAACTGCTTATATAGCAACATTTTATGAGATTTCTGCGGAGCATACCCTGTAGATTATTTGGCGGCTTCTTGTGTAGATAACACAATACCGGATAGAACAAAGCAGACGCAGGGAAGGGCTACACCGTTACCCCAAAGCTTGTACTCTGCCGCATCGGAGTGCGGGTTCTTCAGCCATTTAATAATTTGATTGCGGCTCTTTGGTTTTTTGCTCGCGCCAAGGATACGGCGGTGCGTTTCCCAGACTTCTGTCCAGAACATAATCTCCTCATCAGCCGGATTTTCCGTACCAAGGTCGGAGCACCACCAGTCGGGGAAACCTTGGAGCCGGGCACATTCGGTCGGCGTCAGCCTGCGGACAATATAATCTGCTTGGGTAACAAGCTGGGCATCCTTGTAGTCACGAGCTGTCAAGGTCGCCGCTCTTTCTTCATGGACGCTGCCGGTTGTCATAGCGTAAGCTACGGCATGACGGTCGGCGGCAGTAAGCGAAAAGCCCACATCTTCATGGATGCCGCTACCTTGCGGGCCGTTCCTGTCATCCCGCCCAATCATGGAACCCTGGAGAGCCACCACAGTGATGCCGCCCTGGTTGCATCCGGGATTTCCACCGCTTGCGTCAAGGGTACGTGAGGTTTCTGCCTCATAAATACCGCTGTGCGGATTGCTCGACAACATAGAATTGCTTTTATCCGAGCAGATACCGTAAGCGATAGGGACGAATACGGTCTGGTCATTGTTGCAGCTAAGGGTGGCGGACATATCCTCCTGTATCAAAGCGCCTTTGCCGCCGCCCTCGCAACCGGAGCGAATTTTAAGCGTCTTTGGGGCATCCATAACGAGCGGCACATTCATACCACCCGTTCCCATACGAGAGGTAAGTGTCTGAACCAAACCCTCTTCGGAAAGCTTGCACCGACCGTCAGTTGGATGGTTTTCTATTGCAACACCCGGCACAACACCGGCACGGAGTGTGGGAGAGCGCTCATCCTCATAGCCGACACCCCGGCTCTTGGCGCTGTGCTCAGTACAGAAACCGCTGGCCTGCATAACGCAGGGTGGATGATGGGCTTCTGCCCGTAGGGTTGCTGTCATGTTTTGCAGTACATCCATGCGCTGACCGCCCTGGTCGTTTAGGCAGGTTACGCTGCCGCCTGTTGTATCAGTGCCTTCTTCAGCATTTCCGGCAGTTCTTTGCCGCGGGCTTCCGCACGGCGTAAAATCCCTAGACACGCCTTCCGGCTCAAACAGTATTTCTCCGGCACGTTCACCTGCAAAATCTGTGACAAGGTAGATTCTGCGGCGGCGTTGGGGCACTCCGAAATATTGCGCATCAATAGTTCTGTAAGCCACGCTCCATCCGTCTCCCATATAGCAGTCTGCGTAAGGCCATCGCCCATTGTCAGGCGCAGGCACCTCGGC
>JAAYFX010000195.1 GCA_012728025.1 Clostridiales bacterium | reverse complement strand
GGTTGTTAAAACCTATTTCAAGACCTTCCCCGTCTCCTTCAAAGGCACACAAATCCTCACCCTTTCCAAGGGCTGTCACACAATACATATTGAGCCTATTTTCCCCAAAAACACAGTGTAAGGGGTTTTTAACCCTGTCGTCTATTATAAGGGAGACTCTATCGACAGCTCTTAAAAAGCCTGCCCTTTCCATTTTCAACTCATACTTAAATTCAGAAGGTATGGACTTTTTATAATCTAAAAACTCCCCCTCCAGCCGCCTTGTTACCAAAACACAATTGCCGACACTAAAGGATATATGCTTTGAGCCTACTATAATCTTAACCGTTTCGTCACTGTCATCACACATTTTTTCAAGGTCTTGTAAGGCAGAGCCGGGGGCAATGAAGCTACAATCGGGCATATCCGAGGATTCCGGCGTCTCACGGCGCATGGCAAGACGGTATCCGTCTACTGCTACAACAGTAAGTTTTCCGTTTTCCACCTCGAAAAGGGCACCTGTATAAACGGGCCTTGCCTCATTATCGGAAACGGCGAAAATAGTCTGGCTTATCATTTCACGCATGGTTTTCTGAGGGATTGAAATAGATTTTTGGTGTTCCACTCCGGGAAGCTCCGGATAGCTGTCTGAATACATACCCATTATGGAAAAGTCAGCATGACCGCAGCTTATTCGAGTAAGGTTTGAGTCATCACAGCTTATTGTAACAATATCATCCGGTAGGCTTCGAACAATATTTTCAAAAAGCTTGGCAGAGATTATAACACTGCCGGCTTCAGCAACATCTGCAGGAAAGCTTGTGTAGATGCCCTTTACAAGGTCGTAGCCCGTTATTTTAACATTTCCGGCCGCTTCTATCAAAAGTCCTTCTAAAGCCGGATTGGGGCTCTTTGAGGCCGCCGCACGAGAGCTTGTGGTGACAGCAGCCTGTAAAAGATATTTTTCACAGGTAAACTTCATATTTTATACCTTTCTCTCACAAGGGAGTTTTTATATTCTTTCTATACATAAAGAAAGATAGAAAGAATATATTTAGTAGATGTAGTAGTAGGGAAAAAAACTGTTGAAAACTGTGTAAAAGCCTTGATAATCCTAGGAAAGTAATGTTCAAAGAAATGTTAGCAAATCCATGATAAACCAACAGGTAAAAAGAGGAAAATGAAAACTTTTTGTTTTCAACAGTGTTTTATCATCTTATCAACATAAAAAAGTGGAAAACAAGGAGCTTTATAGAGAGTGACCAGTGTTTATATTGCTTGTTATGTCTCTTATTGTGTTTCCCATGGTATTGTCCTTGCTGATAAGGTCCTCAACCTTTCGTATGGAGCTTAAAACCGTTGAGTGGTTTCTGTCTTCATATTGCTCGCCAATGTCTTTAAGGGAAAGGTTTGTAAGGCTGCGCATAAGGTACATGGATACCTGCCTTGCCATGGCGGTATTTTTTGAGCGGCGCTGGCCTCTTAAATCTGACGGCTCCAGCATATAGTAGCGGGCTGTTTCCTCAATGATGACGTCAGGTGTGGGAACATAGGCACCAACTCTTATTACATCCTTAATGGCACGTTTTGCAGCGGCAACATCCACGTTATCATGCATTATGGAGTTATATGCGGTAAGGCGCTTAACAACGCCTTCTATCTGCCGTATGTTTGATTTTATCTCCCCCGCTATGTATTCAACAACATCGTCTGCCAGACACATTCCTAACTGGGAAGCCTTATTTCTGATGATTGCCATGCGGGTTTCAAGGTCCGGAGATTGAATATCCGCCATAAGGCCGCCTTCAAATCGGGTGCGAAGCCTGTCCTCCAGCTTTACCATTTCTATGGGAGGTCGGTCTGAGGTGATTACAATTTGTTTTCCTGCTTCGTAAAGGTTATTGAAGGTATGGAAAAATTCTTCTTGTACTCCGAGTTTTCCTGCAATAAACTGAATATCATCCACAAGAAAAAGGTCAACGTAGCGGTATTTGTTTCTAAACTCCAGCTGAGTGTTATCCTTAATGGATTGAACCATCTGGTTCATAAATTCGTCGCCTTTTACATAAACAATTTTTGCTCCGGCGTTGCCCTCGTGGATTTTTTGGCCTATGGCAAGAAGAAGGTGGGTTTTCCCCAGTCCGGAATTGCCGTAAATGAAAAGGGGGTTGTATGAAAGACCGGGGTTTTCAGCAACGGCAACAGCGGCGGCGTGGGCAAATTTGTTAGAGTTTCCCACGATGAACCTGTCGAAGGTGTAGCCTGCCACCTCGGGCAGTGAGTCGTCCGGCCCGCCGGTGCGCTCATAATCTTCCAGCTCATCCTCGGCAAGAACCAAAAGTTCAAAGGGGCAGGAAAACAGGTCTGTTAAAACTGCTGTTATGGTAGAAGCAAAGCGGCTTGATATGATATTTCTTTTAAAATCTGTCGGTGTGTAAATGACCAGTCGGTTTTCAGTAAGTTCTATGGGCCTGCAATCTGAAAACCATGTATTTATTGAAGTGCTGGTAAGCTCTTTTGTGAGCATATCCATAATACTGAACCAAATTTCGTTCACGGAATTCATTAAGTTTCATTACTCCTTTAACCAAACAGGATAGTTTTTATATCATGTATATTTTTTCTACGGCGAAAAGAGAAAAATGGTGGAAAAAAATAAAAAAATATGGGTTTTCTTCTTAAAACCATACTACTTTAGTATAGCAAAAAAGCATAGTAATTACAATAGTTTTTTAAATATAAATATTAAATATGTATAGGGGGTAAAAGACGGGGTAAAGCATGAAGAAAGAATGTGTAAATAGAAAGATATAAGGAAGAAAACAACAAAAATTACTTATCCTTATCTCTGCATCTATATTTACTCTTGATTTCGACAGAGCAAAAGTGTAGTATAAAATCAGTTTTAAAATCATTATAGAGGATAAGGAATGTACAGCTTAGCACAGGCGATTTTTAACGATAAAAGTCTTGGCCTCCTTCCGGAATATGTGGAAGGGGGCGCTTTGCCTGCCCTTATTGTTGGGCCGGCGAAAACGGCAAGGGCAAATATAGCGGCGGGTCTGCGCCTTAAAACAAAAAGACCCCTTTTTGTAATATGCTCTGATGAAACAGCGGCTGAAAATATCAGTCGGGACTTGGAAACTTTTTTGAAAGAACCCTGTCTTACACTTATGTCAAGGGATATGAACTTCTATGGGGCGGATGCTGTTTCAAGAGGGGCAGAGCAACTGAGGCTTAAAACTTTAAATGCTTTGGCCTTTGGCAAGGCCCCCCTTGTGGTGGCAACTGTAAGCGGTCTTCTTCAAAGGACACTTCCCCCTGAAGAACTAAAAAAAGCAGCCTTTTCTTTGAAGGAGGGAGAGAACTTTCCCTTAGAGGAGGTTGAAAGAAGGATTATCCTATGTGGATATAATAAGAGTGAGCAGGTTGAAGGGGCGGGGCAGTATTCCCGTCGTGGAGGTATCTTAGACTTTTTCTCTCCGGCCTATGAAAACCCCATAAGGTGTGAGTTTTGGGGCGATGAAATTGACTCCATGGGCTTCTTTGATATAGAGAGCCAAAGGCGGACAGAGCGTATTACAAACTGTGAAGTTCTCCCATCAAGAGAGGTTATTATACCATTATCGAACAAACAGACACTAATTAATCGAATGAACGAACAGCTTCGCTTTGCTGAAAAGCGAAACAACTCAAAATTATCTGACACTTTGAGAGAAGATATTGAAAGACTTTCTGAGACAAATGACGTAACTGCGGCAGATAGGTATATTTCTCTCATATATCCGGAGTTTATCTCATCTCTCGATTACATTCCTAAAGATGCTCTTGTTTTTCTTGATAAACCCGTCAAGGTAAACGAAACGGCAACAGCCTTTTTTAAACAGCACACTGAGGACTTGAAAATACTTATAGAGGGCGGAATTATAGGCGGAAGGGCCGCACAATATTTCCTGCCTTGGGAGATGGCAGGGGAAAGACTTTCGGATTTTGCCCTTATTATGTCAGATAATTTTTCTGCCGGACGCTATCCTGTCGAGCCGAAAAGCATTCTTTCCCCCTTGGTGAAACAGCTTCCAAGCTATGGCGGCAGTGCTGAAAGCGCCATTGAGGATGTTAGGCATTATACTTCTAATGGGTTTTCTGTTGTTGTTCTGGCTGCCGACAGTAGACGGGCCCAGCTGATGTGTGATTATTTTGTGGGCAAGGGAATTAAAACTTCTCTTGATACCGAGCTTAAAAAGCTTCCGCCTGAAGGGAGCTGCACAGTTTCCGTTGGCTCTCTAAGCGCCGGATATGAATTTTTTGATGCAAAGCTTGCGGTAATAACGGATAAGCAGATAGTTCAGGGAGGAATACACCGGCAAAAAAAGAAAAAGGCCCTTCGTGACAGACAGGGCATAGAAAGCTATGCCGACCTTTCCGTGGGGGATTTGGTTGTTCATGAATACCATGGCATAGGCCGTTTCGCAGGTATTTTTAAAATGCCTGTGGATGGGATTGAAAAAGATTACATAAAAATTTGCTATGCCGGCACAGATAGTCTTTATGTACCGGCAACCCAACTTGATTTGGTGTCAAAATATATAGGAGGCAGCGAGGACAGACCCGTTAAGCTTTCTAAAATGGGCGGGACGGAATGGCATAAGGTTAAGTCCCGTGCTAAGGCGGCCGCCCGTGAGCTTGCCAAAGGGCTTATAGTTCTCTATGCTGAAAGGCAAAAGCAAAAAGGTCATGCCTTTGCTCCTGATTCTCCTTGGCAGATAGAATTTGAAGAAAACTTCGGCTATCAGGAGACAGATGACCAACTTCGCTGCATTGAAGAAATAAAAGCTGATATGGAAAAAGAGCGACCCATGGACAGGTTGCTCTGTGGAGACGTGGGCTATGGCAAGACAGAGGTGGCCCTTCGTGCTGTTATGAAATGTGTTCTGGATGGCAAACAGGCGGCAATTTTGGTGCCTACCACAGTTTTGGCCCAGCAACATTATAATACGGCTATGCAGCGCTTTCATGGTTTTCCTATAAATATTGAAATTTTAAGCCGCTACCGCACAGGGGCACAGCTTAAAAAAACTCTTGAAAATATGCGCAGCGGCAAGACTGACCTTGTTATAGGCACCCATAAGCTTCTTCAGAAGGATGTTAGCTTTAAGCAATTGGGTCTTTTGGTGGTGGATGAGGAACAGCGTTTTGGTGTTAGCCACAAGGAAAGGCTGAAAGAGCTTGCAAAGCAGGTGGACTGTCTTACTCTTTCGGCAACGCCTATTCCAAGAACCCTTAATATGGCCCTTTCGGGTCTTAGGGATATGTCCACCATTGAGGAGCCGCCCTCTGATAGACAGCCTGTGCAAACTTATGTTATGGAGCATGACTGGGCCTTTGTGGCAGATGCCATAAGGCGGGAAGTTCTAAGAGGCGGTCAGGTTTACTACATCCACAACCGCATTGAAAGCATAGAACGCACAGCTTCCCGAATAAGCAAGCTGCTGGAGGATGTATCTTTATCCGTAGCACATGGACAGATGGATGAGGAAACTCTTTCAAATGTTATGGAGAGTATGGTTTCCGGCGATACTCAGGTGTTGGTTTGCACAACAATAATAGAAACAGGTATAGATATTCCCAATGTGAATACCTTGATTATTGAAGATGCCGATAAGCTGGGTCTTGCCCAGCTCCATCAGCTTCGGGGACGGGTGGGCAGGTCCTCACGGCGGGCCAGCGC
>JAAYFX010000342.1 GCA_012728025.1 Clostridiales bacterium | reverse complement strand
GCTAACTCCTGCTCAGCATCAAGCTCTCTTTGCGTTTTGCGCATAGTGCTCAATCGCTCGTCGCGCTCAGCATACAAATTGTCTCTTAGGGTAAGAAACTCCTCCTCGGTTATTAGTTTTTTGTTCCACTGCTCCACAAGCTGGTTAAACTCCTCTTCGTATTTCCCCTCCAAGGTTGCCAAATCTTGGGCCTGTTGCGATAGGAAACGAGTTGCCCAACTTTTGGCTAGCTCTGCGCGCTCTCGCTCAAACTCTTTTTCCTTCTCCATCGCCTTCACCTTAAAATCGAGTATCTGCTCTTCTATCTGCAGACGTGCACTCTCTTCTATGCCCGCCACAGCTAGCTTGTTGTTCAAGGCTTCAAGCTGTTTAAATTCTAGCTGCTTGTCATATTCCTCTTGCGATATAAGATCGTTGGCTAGTTTGTTTTTAAGCATTATCGTCTCTTTTTTCAATATCGTGTCTAGCTTCGATATTTGCCTATCAATAGCCTCTTTAGCTGCACGCTCATCCTCGCTTTGCATTTCTCTATATCTAGTAAAACGCTCTCTAGCCATGCGTCTAGTAGATATGTAATAGTCGGCTTCAAGCTGAATAATGCCAGCGCGCTGTTGTGCTATCTGATTCTTTATCTCTTCATTGCTTTCGTTGCGGTCGGATTCGATAAGTAGTAGGCGAAGCGACTCTTTGGCCTGCGCAATCTTCTCTTCCGTTATCTCTTTCTCAAGTTGTATGGCTTGGTCTAGCTTTTCGATAATTTCCTCGTTGGTATATTTGTCGCGCTCTGTGGCTTCGTAGCGCAGTTTTGCAATCTCTTTTTCACGCTCTGCATTTTCCACAAGCGCTTCACGCTCTCGCACTTTCAGTGCTAGTTTGTCTTTCTCTAATTTAATAGCATCGCGAGCCTTTTCGTTTAGGGTTTCCATGTGTTTGCCCACCCATGGCAAATATTCCATTGCTTTGGTTATCCATCCCATCACTGCCAGTGTAAGATCAAGAAAAGTGCCCACTAGTTTCTGCACCACATTTAGCAGTGCATCCATTAGCGCCTTTAGGGGTGCTAGTATCATCTGAAATTTTGTTGAAGCATCTTCCGATGAGCTTATTGCTTTCTTAAAAGCCATAAACACCGCCACCAATGCCATTATCACAACACCAATGGGATTTGCTGCAAGTGCTTTCATGGCAGTACCTAGCCCCTTCATGGCACTTGCCGCCATGCCCACGGGTACGGGTATGGCAGTCATATTATCCATCAAGCCTTAGCCACTATTGCGCACCTAGTTCATTCTGGCAACTACCGCACCCTGTTCTTTCTGCAGAGCTTTGTATGCCTCGGGCTCTGCCGCTTGCGATGTGCTATTGAGCTGTTTTGCCAAATCGCGCGCACGGTTGCGCAATTGGTTCATAGTCATGTCGCCTAGCTTCATGCTTTTGTTTAGCTCTGCAATTTTGTTTTTGTTTTCGTCTATCTTTTTATTGTTGGCGTCTATTTCGGTTTTAAATTGCTTCACCTCTCTACTAGCACTATTAAACGATTCTGAGGCACGCCTATATTCAACGGTTGGG
>JAAYFX010000356.1 GCA_012728025.1 Clostridiales bacterium | reverse complement strand
GCTTAACAGCTGAAGGCCCATCTATTGCAAACTCCGTAGGGTGTTCTGGAATTATTGGCTGGACATTCCAGGCATTGGTAATGTTCTGCTCAATATCGTCTTCAATTAAATTAGCATAGTGTTCAATGGCCTGGAGCTGGATGACCCCTGGCATCGACATCCTATCAACCTGCTCAATAACATAAGCAGTATTTTGAATTAAGAACTTCTGATAGCGAGTGAAGAAAGCGCGGTTTATCGGATTATCTTGCACAAGCATTTTTAAGTTGGCATTAGGGAAATCCTCAGTTATCTTCGCTTGCATAGAGGAAGACCGTCGAATTTCAGTCGCCGAAGGGCGAATAATAGAAACTAGAGTTTCCATCAGCCGCTTATCACCATCAACCCACTGGATTTTGAAGTTGCACTGGCGGCACTCGCCGCGAAAGTAAGCTAGTTCAGTTTTATCTTGCGTAAAACAAATCCAATAAGTATCTGTATTTTTCCAATGGAAATAAGTGCCGACCCTGACGTTATTTTCGAAGGCCGTACTTATCATTTTTGTATCGAAGTTCTCGTTCAAAGCAACTGGATTAAAAAGTCCAATAAAATCTGGACACTCTTGTTCAGCCCAGATCTGGAATTTTGCCGCTTGATAGCTATAGCGAGTGGCAGCCAGCATAGACCTTAACTTGTTGTTAATCATGCGGTCTTGCGGGTTGTCGCCTCCCGCATGGGCTAAGCGGCGTTTCATACTCTCTAAGCTCATATTTTAACCTCTTTCAAAGCGGTTATTGTTTCAAAAACCAGCTTACGGAAATTAAATCTATCCTCGGCATAGTCAAGCGCGGCGAGCTTGCCGACGGCTATCATAAAGTCAGGACTGTTTTCTAATACATCATTATAGCCTTTCAGCTCTAATAACATAGTTTGTTGCTGTTTCTGCCAATCTTCCTCATTCTCGTACATCGGAAGAAGTTTAAATACCTGATTAATAATTCTACGGTTATTATATTCCCACGCTGACGAGGAGAATTTGAACTTTGGTTTCATACCATTATCTCCTTTATCTCATTTATTTGGGCGCCTTCTTGTTCATCGGCCTAACAAACATATCGAAGTTAGATTCGTACTTGCCGCTGGACTCATTAACTCGACGCCGCGAGTTAAGCATTTGTAGGCGCCGGTGCTCGATTTTAGCATCCTCTAAGAGTTTAAGCAGCCGCTGCAAGTGAGAGGCTTGCGAAGACTGCTTGAAATCGACTCCAGAAAACTTCTGTCGAGTATTTTCAATAGAAGTTGTTTGGCGTTGCGCCCAAATCTGCACCATTCCAAAAGCGAGGATATTGATTTCTTCAAGAGTTAAATCTTGCTCAAAAAATTCAACAGGCTCGCCGAGAACTATCTCGGTTATAAAAGAGAAAGGGCGTTCAGGGAACTCAAACATAGGGAGAGAGGACATTAATAAAGACCGACAATCTTGATCCGCCGCTTCCGGCGATAACTCTGAATAAAAGTCATCTGTAACAAGGTCAAAAAAACGGTCATAGACTACTTTAAAAGGGGTCAATGATTAGCTCTCCTTTCTTTTACGCAGCCTTTCTTTCTTAGGTTCTACATCTCGGTGGATTTGAGACTCCATAATCCGCACCGCGCCCTGAACATCAAAGCCGAGCTTGTTGCGAATTTCATCAATCTTATTAAGATCGGTGAGCGGCAGTTTCCAAGAAATCGCTTTGATAAGATCTAATACGCCCTGCGGCGCATAGTCAAGAGTTTCGCTAAAGAGTTCTAAAGAGTCCTCTTTGAGACAATGCTCAATATCAGCGTATTTCCAGAAATACTCCTCTTCCGGCTGCCAATGGTCTTCGACCCAGGCTTTATCGTCAACTAAAAGATAGTGTTTAATAAGCTCTGCGCCGCCGTCCATTTGGAAAAGAGCCTCCATTTCGGCAGGCTCAATCTCTTTACTCTCATTGGGAGTAAAGACTCGCCGAGTTCTCAGTTCCTCAAGATGGTAGGTAACGTTTCCATCGCTACGATTTATAACTTTCATTATTATAACTCCTTTTTCGCATAATTTCGAGAGGGCGCAGAATTAAATCTGCGCCCTATTTATTCAATTAGCTATCTTTAAATCTTAGCTCCAAGTGCCAGCGACATTGGTGGTTGAAAGAGCAGTGTTTTTGAAGACGGCAAGGTTATTAGTGGTCATAACACCGACGCCGAACTTCTGGTAAGTAGCTAACTCGTGAGACCAGTCACGGTTCTCGAACTCTCTTACTAAAGTAGTTCCCTCGAAAACAATCTTAACGGGCTTAGAGTTTCCGGTGGGGAAGATGTAGATGTAAGCGGGATCGATTACTTTAAGAGAGTTTGTCTCATCGGTAAAGCTCTGAGGCAAGATTACAACGGG
>JAAYFX010000359.1 GCA_012728025.1 Clostridiales bacterium | reverse complement strand
GTCTGATATTTCATTTATAACTTGATTGAACATCGCTCGTGCTATTTTGTAGTCGAAATTGTTTCCGGTGTCGCCGTTCCACGCAAGTTTACCTATGTGCAGGTCGGCTATGTTAACTTCTGCAATCAGGCCATCAGGACGGGGAACATACGATACGGGAATAGGCTTTGCCGTCCGGTCGAGCCGTGAATACAGTTTGTCAATGTTTTCAAATGACAAGCCCTTCGCGTTTGGCTTTACCGTCAGCTTGCTTTGGTACATGATAAGCTTCCTGCCGCCCTTTTGTTGGGCGTTCCAGAAGTTGTTTACGTATGAAACAACCGTCCACATCGTGGGGTCAAGGCCGTGCGCTTTTACAATGACCTCTGGGGTCATTTCTTGGCCTTCTGCAAGTTCAATTACGCGAGTGGAGACGGTTGAACCGTCTGCTTTGTATTCGATCGTCGAACGCACGGTGTCTGATTGCTCCGTTGCTTTGCTTGCCTTATATTCCGGCGTGTGACGTATGAACGAACGAAGTTTCTCTTTTACCTTGTACGTTGCCATGTCTGGGAAATACTCTTTATGTAGGTATTCAACGATTACGCTTATCGGCTTATCTTCCTTAAACCGCATTCGTTTTGCGTCAATCTTCCACTGTTCCATAGCTTTACTCTCCTTATCCGTACATAAGCGTCAGCCAAATATCAGTACAGGCATCTTGAATATTCCCGTTGTTGCTGATTGTCTTGTCGCTTTTGTTTCTTGCGCCGTAAAACGCCTTAATGTCGTTTGCAATTCGTTTTGCGGCATAAAAAAAGCCGTCACGCTTACATAAGCGAAACAGCCGAACGATAATGTTGGTTTTGATATAAACAACAATAACCCTTTTTCGCCCCGTGTATTTTTCTCGGAAGAAATCAATTCCGGCAGGGTCTATGATGTAAAGGTGTGCGCTCTCCACTTGTTCTTGCGTGGCGCAGTACCGATAGCCGTGATATTCGGTTTCGGCAACGATGTTTTTCAACTTGTCGTACTCAGCATCAGTGACAAAAACGTGTGCGTCATCCGCGTCGCTTTCTCTGCGCGGGCGCGTGGTGTAAGAAACAAGCTTTTGGAATTTAAAGTCTTGCGCGGCTTTGTTTACCACTGCATCTTTCCCGCTACCACTTGGCCCAACAACAAGGATAATTTTATCATCCGGTTCGCTTGACTTAATACCAAATATCCCGCACATAAACAAATCCATCGTGGAAATTGGTTGGAGTGAGTGTTTTGAACGCTCCATAAAATAAGCCTTTCCTTGCTTATAATATATTGTTCTATTTTTAATCTGCTATTTTATCCGCTCGTACCGCACATCTAAGATGCTTTTGTTGGCAAAGTGGTTGATGTTGTAATCGGTTCCCGATACAGATTCAAAGAAATCATCAGCCATCGCCATGAGTGCGGTTACATCGCAGTCATGCTGCAAACAGAAAGCGGCGAATACATATTCAATCCTCGCTCTCTGCTCTTGCTTTAACATCGGGTGCGGCTCTCCGTATTTTTGTTCGTACAAATCGGAATAAAAAGAAAACACCCCATCAAATAGAGGTGTTTGTGTCTTTGCGTAACGGCGCAAAGCATTATTGTTAGTATTAGATTCTTTAGGGTTAAATGTATTAGTATTATATTG
>JAAYFX010000194.1 GCA_012728025.1 Clostridiales bacterium | reverse complement strand
ACCGATATTTCTGGTCTTCTCTAAGGATACTTTTCTTGACATAAAAACTAACTCCTAAGTTCTACCAGCGATAATGAGCGAACGCCTTGTTGGACTCTGCCATCTTGTGGGTGTCTTCGCGTTTTTTAACTGCTGCGCCGGTATTATTCAGCGCATCCAGAATTTCTCCGGAAAGACGCTCCTTCATGGTTTTCTCGTTACGTTTACGTGCGTAGGCCGTTAGCCAGCGCAGACCGAGGGTCTGCCGTCTTTCGGGCCTTACTTCTATCGGAACCTGATAGGTTGCGCCGCCGACACGACGTGCCTTTACTTCTAAAGAAGGCATGATGTTATTAAGTGCTTCTGTGAACACTTCTTGGGGGTTGCGGTCAGTCTTTGCTTTTATAATGTCAAAGGCATCATAAACGACCTTTTGAGCAACACCCTTCTTGCCATCCACCATAATACTATTGATGAGCTTTGTCACCAACACGGAATTATACATGGGGTCGGGAAGAATTTCTCTTTTGGGTACGTTACCTCTTCTGGGCACTATACTTCCCTCCTTCATACTAAAATGAATCTCATAGGTACTCGAAAAGGACTTTTGCCTTTCCGCATACGCCTGCCGGAAGCAACATACACGCAAAATACATATATGTTAATGCTCCGAACAAGGCATGAGCCTTGCGCAAAAGCGCGAATTTGCTTATTTGGGTTTCTTTGCGCCGTACTTACTGCGGGACTGCTTGCGGTTGGCAACACCCTGAGTGTCCAGTGTGCCGCGGATGATGTGGTAACGAACGCCGGGCAGGTCCTTTACACGGCCGCCACGAATCATTACAACAGAGTGCTCCTGAAGATTGTGGCCGATGCCGGGAATATAGGCAATGACCTCATAGCCGTTGGTAAGACGGACACGGGCAATCTTACGCAGAGCGGAGTTGGGCTTTTTGGGGGTGGCTGTACGAACAGCAGTGCAAACGCCCCTCTTCTGGGGGGAGCTGAGATTGGTTTCTTTGTTCTTTATTGTGTTAAGTCCGTGCTGCAATGCGGGAGACGCAGACTTATAAACAGAAACCTCTCTGCCCTTTCTTACGAGCTGGTTGAACGTAGGCATAATTTCTCCTTTCTTCTGTATTTATATATTTTTGACGGATTATCCCAAGGATATTCCGAAAAAAAGCTGATGATTATCGTTTAAAAGCTTTGTGAGCTTTTGCGAAAGTTGCGGGGTTTGCCAGCATAAAATTGTTTTATTTAACAAAAACTTCTAAAAAGTCCGCTGATACCCACGCAAATCGATATTTTAGCATAATGCACAAGTTTAGTCAAGAAATTTTTGTGGCTTTCCGACTGAACCCTTCTGCGGGCACCGGAAAAAATCTCCGGCGCCCGCAGCTTTTTTTCTTAAAGGGCGTTTGTGCGCCCTACTAAAGCGCTAAGGTCAACATACTCCTCGGCAGAAGCTTCTGCCATCTCGTCTGTGCGGGTGTCAAAGTTGCTGTACATGGCAAGGCCGCTGCCTGCTGGGATAAGCTTTCCTATAATTACGTTTTCCTTAAGTCCCACCAGATGGTCTATCTTGCCCTTTATGGCTGCATCTGTAAGAACCTTGGTGGTTTCTTGGAAGGAAGCTGCTGATAGGAAGCTCTCTGTGGCAAGAGACGCCTTTGTAATTCCCATAAGGGTCTGGGTGCAGCTTGCCTTTTTAAGCTCTGTTTCCCCTGCGGCAATGCGCTTTTCTATGGCACCGTTGGCAAGGTTTATCTCATTCCAGTCAACAGTTGAGCCGGATAGAAGTTCCGTATCTCCGGATTCTTCAACACGAACCTTGCGCATCATCTGCCGAACTATAACCTCGATGTGCTTGTTGTTAATGTCAACTCCCTGCTGACGGTAAACCTTTTGCACTTCCTGTATGATATAGCTCTGACATTCATCAATTCCAAGTATGCGCAGAACATCATGGGGGTTGTAGGCGCCGCTTGTTAGGGGCTGGCCCTTTTCAACCATTTCACCATCGGCAACCAGCATTCCGGAGGAATAAGGTATCTGGTGTTCTATAACCTCTCCGGAGTCGGGGTTGGTAATGAAAATTGCGAACATTGCGTTCTTCTTTGTTTCCTCAATGGAAACCTTGCCGGAATGCTCTGCAAGGACAGCCATTTTCTTGGGTTTTCTGGCTTCAAAAAGCTCCTCAACACGGGGCAGACCTTGAGTAATATCGTCTCCCGCTATACCGCCGGTGTGGAAAGTACGCATGGTAAGCTGGGTTCCGGGTTCACCAATGGACTGGGCGGCGATTACACCAACAGCCTCGCCTTCGTTTACAGGAGAGCCTGTGGCAAGGTTTATGCCATAGCATTTGGCGCAGACGCCACTTTCCGACTGGCAAGTGAGAACACTTCTGATAAGGCCCTCATGGATTCCAGCCTTTTCAAGAATGTCTGCGTCAGAACGGGTAAGCATATGGCTGCTGGGGAAAATAACTTCGCCGGTTTTGGGGTCCTTAATATCGGAAATGGGGAAGCGCCCGTGGATGCTTTCTCCGAAGGATAAAACCTCCTGACCCTTGTCGAAAACAGCAGAGGCTTTAACTCCCAAGGCGGTACCGCAATCCATCTCACGAATTATAACGTCCTGAGAAACGTCAACAAGCCTTCGGGTAAGGTAACCGGAGTCGGCCGTACGAAGGGCGGTATCGGCAAGTCCCTTTCGTGCGCCTCTGGAGGAAATGAAGTATTCCAAAACAGAAAGCCCCTCACGGAAGTTTGCTTTTATGGGAATTTCGATGGTCTTACCGGCGGTGTTAGCCATAAGACCACGCATACCGGCAAGCTGTCGGATTTGGTTCATGGAGCCTCTGGCACCGGAGTTTGCCATCATATATATTGGGTTAAATTCATCAAGATTGCTTTGCAGGGCACGGGTAACATCCTTCGTAGTCTGTTCCCATTCGTCCACAACAAGACGATAACGCTCGTCGTTTGTTATAAGGCCCCGCTTATACTGCTTTTCAATTTTGATAACCTGCTCCTCGGAGGCTTTTATAAGCTTTTTCTTTTCGTCGGGAACAGACATATCAGCGATGGATATGGTGATTGCCCCCAAGGTTGAATACTTAAAGCCCAAAGCCTTAATATTATCCAGAACCTCGGCAGAAATAGTAAATCCATGCTTTGAGATGCACTTGTTTATAATGCTGCCCAACTGCTTTTTGTCCACCTGCCTGTTGATTTCGTAATCAAACATCTGGTCAGGCTTGTTTTTATCGCTGCGGTCCACAAAACCTAGGTCTTGAGGGATGGGTTCGTTAAAGATAATACGTCCAACCGTAGTTTCTACTAGCCTGTTAGCCGGTGTACCATCAATGGTTTTTGTAACACGTACCCTTATTAGAGAGTGCATTCCAATTGCGCCGCTGTCATAGGCCATTATGGCCTCGTTGGAGTTTGAAAAGGCCCTGATTGCTCCAAAGCTTGCTTTTTTAAGGTCAGGCTCTCCGGCTCTGGTTCTTCGCACTATCTCATCGTTTGCTTCAATAATATTTTCAGCGGGAATAACCGCATCCTTTTTAAGGCCGCTGTCCCCTGGGTCTGTCACTCGCAGCACTTCGCCCTCATATTCGCCTGCTCTAACAAAGGTAAGGTAATAGGCACCCAAAATCATGTCCTGAGTGGGAACGGTTACGGGGCTTCCGTCCTGAGGGCGCAGAAGGTTGTT
>JAAYFX010000367.1 GCA_012728025.1 Clostridiales bacterium | reverse complement strand
TCTGGGATAGCATATACTACATATTTTCCTTTTACCCCCCCCTCTTAGAAGGGGTGGTTTTATTTGTTTACTTAAAATTGATTATAGTTCAAAAATGAAGGACTACCCCCACCAAAGGATGAAAGGGAGAGGATAGTCCATTGAGACATTGAACAATGAAAATTGCCCCTCCTGCTATAAGCACAATAAAGGAGGATGCCGACACAATTAGCAAGAGGGGACCTAGAAATATTATAACTAACTTTTTCAGTTAGCCAAGTTTAATTTAGTTAATTTACCACTTACTTCCAGCTCAGGTGTGAAACCTCACAAGCTCCGTCGTGGCTGTCCGTTAACTTTTATGTACTGTTTAAATATCTAAAGACAATATAATCCATTTAGATAATATGTCAAGTAATATATTATATATTTATTACTTTTATGCTACATAAAAATTAACTACCTATATCATAACAACTTACAGACAGGCAATTTGCTAAAATATTATGTGGAAGACAGGCAATTTGCTTATCTTCTAACCTTGCCAGGCAACCTGCTTCAGCCCGTAATCTTCTAGTGAGCAAGGGTGCTGGGTAACTTTTAGTACTTATGCACGCGTATTCCGTGTGTATAAGTGCGTTAAAAAAGTTATCCACGCCCGAAGCGATTAGATAGTCAAGAAGTCCATTAAAAGAAGTTATATTCAATAATCAAAAAAAAATATTCTCTTCTTTCTTTCTTTCTTTCTTCCTGGCAGGCAACCAGAGCCAGGCAACTATCTAAAACATCATCACTTCAATAAAAAACCCAAGATATCCCTACAAGCTCCAAATTACCACCTCTAACAAGCTAATAGCTAAACTTGACTTGTGAGTCGCCTTTTATCTGTTAGTCTGCTAAAGGGGTGCTTTTGGAGGTCTCAAGGGGTTCTAAGCTCTTAAAATGCCCCTCCCGATGTAGAAGGGGTTATTTAAAGGCTTAAAATCTCATAAACTCGTCAAGTCGCCATCGTAGCCCATACCTGAGAAAGTATGTTGAGCCGTCTCGGTTGAAGTATATTTTACGCCAGCGTTCTGGCTCCCCTTTTGGTCTTTCTCTCGGTCTTACTCGTTCGCCTGCTTCGTCAATTTCAATTTCTAGACCGCCCCAGACATTTACCATTAAGTAGCCATCAGCTCTAAATTCTTGTTTCTGTGCCATCTTACACACTCCTTTTTGATTTGATTAACTTCTTAACCTCGCCCCCTGTTAAAGGGGCGGTGTTGAGGGGTTAAAAGTCTAAAGTGTTCTTTTCTCTAGTAGCATTAAACACTTTTAAAACTTCTTCATAGGTGTAGCCATAAAATTCTAAGGCTTCAACTGTTTCTTCAATGTCTCCCGTGTAATATGCCTCATAATTAATTAACTCCGCTTCAATTAATTCTTCTTTTGTGTAGTTTGTTTTGTTTAGTCGCTTCCCTTCTGCGTGTATCTCTGCTAATTCTTTTAATAGGTCTTTAACGTGCTGTTTTGGGACTATTAAGCCCCCTAACCATCTGATTTGGTTATACTCTACGCCCTCTTGTTTTTGTTCCTCAAACTGTTCTTTTGAGAATGCCCAAATAGCTCCCATTTTTCTAAACAATTCTGACTGTTTGTCCTGTATATATTTATCGCCAATTTTCATCGTTCTTATCTCCTTTTGTTTTGTTTATTTGTTTATAGTTGCCTGGTACCGTGTCGCGTGGTAGCTGGTTTCAACTGTCATATTAATCCCCATTTCCACGGTCCTAGGTTGGGGTAATTCCTCTGTCGCTGTGATGGTGATGAAGGGAGCCGAAGCCCCCTTAAATGTTATTTTTGTTCGCTTCCAGGTCATTTTTTAACCCTTTCTGCAACTATCATGAAGCGGTACGCTCCCGCATCTACAAATAGACGGCTCTCTGGGTTCTGGTTCTTCATTGCCATCTTTCGGAAGGTGGTCCGGCTGGGATAGTTCCCTGTGTTCTTGATAATTTCCCATGCTTCCGCTAGTGTCCGGGGTTCGTTCTGTGTTCTCTCGGTTGTTCTGATTCTCATCTTGATTTGTGTCATCTTTATCTCCTTTTTTTTGTTTTTTGTTATCCCCTAGCGGGTGGTCAATCTGTCGCTGTTGCTCTGTTTAGGTGCTTTCTAGCTGTTTTTATTATCCCACGCTTCATTAATGCAGTCTGTAATGCTATGTTTTAATTTGTGCAATTTTGAGCCTTCTAGGAGTCCGTACCCCGCTAACCCATAAAGGCTATCTTTAACATCCCTTAAGGATGCTTCTAGTTGCTCAAATGCTGACCTTTTTTTCGCTCTTCTTTCTGTTAATAATTCCAAGTCTTCTTTCATGCTTCTAGCTATCTCAAGGGCTCCATATTCCTGTAATGATTCCAAAACCCCAATAACGCTTGACAGGGTTCTGCCGTCCTTTAATAACTCCAATACTCTTAACTCTTCTAGTGTTCTCATTGTTCAATCCTCTTAGTTTTGTACGCTAAGGGATAACAAAAAACAAAATCACTCTATGCGTTTTTCAATGTTCTAAAGTCCCCGCTCTGTTTCCCCTTGCTGGGGTTTCCTTCGGTCGAGGTTCCTCCCCTCGCTGACTGTACTTGTCTATATTGCATATAAGGAGCCATTCCAATAATTATATTAATATTATTTTAAAAAAGCTGTAGATAGTGATGAACAGTGGGTTATAGCCGTTGTGTATACTTAGTTGACACTTTTGAATTTATCCAATTTCCCAAATAAAACAGTCAACTGTCAATAACGTTACTTACACCTTGTATACTTAGTTGACACTTTCATTCGATATATCTTTATCGATATAAAATTATCGATTACAGATTCTGAATGGTGTACCATCAGTTTGATAATTATACCTACGGTTTACTGCATCATACCCACGGTTTAATAGAATACACCTCACGCCTTAACAGCTCCATTCGATATTTACTTATCGATATAGAATTATCGATTACAGATTATGAATGGTGTACCATTAGTTTAACAATTATACCCGCGGTTTAGTACGGTATACCCACGGTTTAGTAGAATATACCGCCAGTTTGACAATTATACCTTATACACTTAATCGCTCCATTCGATATATCTTTATCGATATAAAATTATCGACTTCCAAAGAACAAAGGACAATAAGGGGGAAAGGGGAAAATGGGGAGTTTTTACCCACTCCGCCCTCTTCTTTTGGTATGTTTCACGTGAAACACTGGACAAAAGAGTTACTTAACCCCTTGATAGTTAGCACCTTACCCCTTTTAAAGCTCAACTGGGGAAATATTACCCACTTTGCAAAGGCAACTGTTCAACTGGGGAAATATTACCCACTTAGTCCAGAACAGGGCTAACTATGCTGTGTATATATGCATCCCTGTTAACCCCTTAGATAGTATAAAGGCACTGTCAGAACAGTGCTACCGCATCTCTTGATAGGGGGGGGGAGTACCACCTCCAGGATAGAGGGGGGTATAGACATAGTACCACGGGCGCTGATTAATTATATATGTATATATATCCCCCTCTTCCCCGTGGCTGTTCAAATATTCAGATCTTTTTAACTATTCATCTTTTTAACTATTCAACTATATTTCTTTTTTACTAAGCGAGGCATCACGCATCAGTTATAATTTTTACTAAGCCAGGCATTAC
>JAAYFX010000193.1 GCA_012728025.1 Clostridiales bacterium | reverse complement strand
CGGTTTCCAAGAGCCTTGAAAAGCTCTCCTCCGGTTTCCGCATCAACCGCGCAGGCGACGACGCCTCCGGTCTTGCCATAAGCGAGAAGATGAAGGCTCAGATAGCAGGTCTTGAGCAGGCTTCCGCCAACGCACAGGACGGCATCTCCCTCATCCAGACCGCAGAAGGCGCAACCACAGAAATCCACAACATGCTAAACCGTATGGTAACCCTGGCAACAAAGTCTGCCAACGGTACCATCCAGAACGAAGTTGACCGTGAAAACATCCAGACTGAAGTCAATGCTCTTAAGGAAGAAATTACCCGTATTGCAAAGTCCACAAACTTCAACGGAATAAACCTGCTAGATGGCAGTCTATCTGCAAAGGGTGCTGTCGGTGCTGCTGGTATCCCCGAAGTTAAGGGACTCACCCTGACTGATACGCCTGCAACAGCAAAGTCAAGCGAAACAGCGGCTATTGCCGCTTCCACAGGTGAAGGCACCGGAAAGTATAGCTTTACCGTTAAGAACGCCGACGGAAGCACCAAGACTTATGATATTAGCTTGGAAACAGCCGCAGAAAAGATTATTGCAGCAGACGATATGGTATACGGAGGCACCGCAGATGGTAAAGCAACAGCAAATCAGCTCGCTACTGCACTTATCGCCGAGCTTAACAAGACCGATCTGGGTGAAAGTTTCACCATCACAGACGAGAGCGGTAAGCTTACTTTCAAGTCCAAAGCAACCGGTAGTGATGCTCCCGAAGTTATTCTTACAAACTTTGCAAAAGCTGACCGTACTGACGGAGATAACACTGCAACCGCTATAACCGGAGGCGCAGATGCTTACCAGAGCCACAGTTTTGTAGATGGGGATGTTGGCAAGGTCTTCACCATTGGCGGACAGAAGTTTGCTTTCTCCAACCCTGACAAAGTTGCTGGCTTTGATACCAATGTAACTGTACTTGAGGTTGCTACTGAGGACAAAATAGCTGATACTGATGTAGCTAAAATGGTAAGCCTTATTGAAAAGCAGACGGGCTACACTGCCGAAATTGATGACACTACTGCTACTCAGCTTAACTTTAAGGCTCCCACAGGTTCTTCTAAGTCTGTCGGCGGTCTCACCCTTCAGGTTGGTGACACCAACGCAGACTTCAACCACGTTACTGTTTCTGTTGATGACCTCACCGCTGCTGGTCTTGGAATTAGCGGTCTTGACGTTTCCGACCAAATAGCAGCCGGCAGTGCAATCCAGACCATTAAAGACGCCATCAACAAGGTTTCCACCAACCGCGGTAACCTCGGCGCTCTCCAGAACCGTCTTGAGTACACCATAAACAACCTTGATACCACCAACGAAAATATGCAGGCCGCAAACAGCCGCATCCGTGACACAGACATGGCTAAGGAAATGATGAACTACACCAAGATGAACATCCTTACTCAGGCAGCTCAGGCTATGCTGGCTCAGGCCAATCAGCAGCCCCAGTCCATCCTCCAGCTCCTCCAGTAAGCTTCATCTTTCAACACATAAAAAAAGACCCCTCGTGGTCTTTTTTTATTGGAAGAAAAGCGTTTGCTTTCTTTCCGGATTAAGATTATCGCCCTGTGGGGCGATGTAAACTAAAAGCTCCGAGAAGTAAATTCCCGGAGCTTTTAGTATTTAACGTTTTTCCCTTCGGTTTCACACTGTGCGCACTTCCTTTAGAAAAAACTTTGCATAGAAATAGAACGAAAGACTTATTTTAATTCCAAGGTTTTGTTAATCATAGCCTTAATAACAGACAAAGCCGTAAGGTTTGCCTCATAGGCGTTGCTAGCGGCCATAAGGTCAACCATTTCCTCCGTGGTGTCCCACATTGGGATACATAACATAGCCCTCCTCGTCGGCCTGAGGATGGCTGGGGTCATACACAGGAAGAAAGTCCCTCTGGCTTTCCACCACCTGAGTAAGCCGTACGCCGCCCTTGGCCTTATCAAGCTCCTCATCAAAGGTGAGGGGGATTTCCTGAAAAATCACCTGCTGGCGACGGTATGGCTCCCCTGCGGAAGTGACGGTTGTTTTTGCGTTGGCCATATTCTGCGCTATAATATCAGCCCGAAAGCGCTCTGCTGTAAGCGCCGAGCCGACAATATCAAGAGATGAGATAAAAGACATAACCGCCTCCTTAGTCTGTAAGGCTACATATTAGCGCCTAAAACGCTGTTGTAGTTATCGAACTGGTTTTTTATCTTGTCTAAAAGCATGGTGTAGTTGACATAAGATTTATAAAGGGAAAGCTGCTCTGCATCTAAATCCACATTGTTGCCGTCTCCCCTTTTTGAAATGGCATCACTGGTGTTTATGCTTGCGTCTATGCGCTTAATCTCTGGATTTCCGTTGGTGTTTTGAACCTCAGACAAAACAGCGTCGAAGGAAAGACTCTTTGCCTTATAGTTGGGTGTTTCGATATTTGCAAGGTTTTGGGTGTTTATCTGCTGCTGCAGCCATGATAGCTGAACCCCCGCTTCAAGAGCCTTAAAGGAGCTTGAGTTATAAAACATAGGCTTTTCCCTCCTGCCTGTCTGCCGCCGTAAACCCTGAGGGCAGCTTTTGCGGCTGTTTTAACGCCGCTTATCTTGTTTGCTTTTCCGCCTGAGAGAAGGCGTCTCTTAATTCTACCACCATTTGCAAAACTTCGTCAAGCCTTTCAGGGCTTTTTTTGATATTTACTTCCCTTAAAACTGAATGAAAAAAATCATAAAGGTCGTTAAGCCCACCGGAAACCTCATAATCAAAGTTGAGAGTGTTTTGCAATTCTCTTAAAATTGTCTGAGATTTTTGCAGGCTGTTATTAATGAGGGGTAGATTGTTATCCTCAAATCCAAGTTTAGCAATGTTAATTTGCTTTATCATCTCGTCATAGACAGCCAGAAGCACCTGCCCCGGAGTCATAGTCATGACGGACTGTTGTTTATATGCCTTGTAAGGGTTTGCATTCATATCGTATCACCACTACCTTTTGCTTTAATATCCGCCAAACTGTTGGAGAAGCATACCGCTCTGGGTGGAGAAGTTTGCCATGATTTTTTCCATCTGGGTAAACTGGTTCATGTAACGTGTTCTCTCCTGCTGATAGCGGCTTTGAAGCTGATTTAAACGGTCGTTAATGTTCATAAGGTCGTAATACAAGTCGTTGTTTTTTTCAAAAGTAATGTAGTTTTTTGCTCCTGCCAAACGCACGAGAGTACCGGGGCTTCCCGCACTGGTTTTTGCGGCATAATCGCTGACCTCTGCCATTTGTGCTGCAATACCCTTAACGGCAGAATCCGAGCTTTTATCTGTAAATAGGTCGATAACCGTATCAGGGTTGCTTTCAATTGCGCTGCGAAGTGCGGCTTCGTCAATTTCCAGCGCTCCGGTTTTGTCCCAAGGTTTTGTATCTATGCCGATACTGAAAAGGCCTATACCGGATTTTGAGGCTATGGAATAGGGGATTCTCTTCATAGCTTCCATAAAGTTTGTAATGTCTGGGTCATTGCGTACAAGACCAAGCTTTGCATTCTTTTCCCAAAGCTCCACCTGAGTGGGGGTCATTTCCGCTTTTTGAGCTTCGGTGAGGGGTGGATAGTTTTTATATTCCGCCTTTTCACTGGTCAGCTCAGTAAGCTTCGTCATCATGGCATTATAGTCGTTTACAAAGGCTTTAATGCCGTCTACAATACTGTCCACATCACGCTGTGTGCCGATTTTTGTTTCCTCGGTACTAACCTTAACCGCCGACATGGTTATTCCGTCGATAGTAAAGGTGTTGCTGCTGCGGGAGGTGGAAACGCCGTCGATTTCAAGAAGGACATCTTTACCGCTGGTGACTGCCGCTTGATTAAGGCTTCCGGCAGTTCCGTCCTCTGCTGGGGCAGAGATAACACTTTCTCCGAATATGCGGCTTAAAACGTCTCCCTGAGTCTGGGTAATCTCAATGCCGTAGCGGCTGCCCGTATTGGTGGCTTCCATGGAAAATGTGTCCGTTATGCTTGAATATGTAAGCTTCACACCGGCCTTGCTGGAGTTTATGGTGCTCATCATTTTACTGATGCTGGTGTCCTTATCAAAGCTGAAGTTTTCACCGTTGATACTAAACTCAAAGGTATCCCCCGTAACACCGGAAAGGCTGCCCAAAGTATCCATCATGGATACATGGGAGGATGAACCCGCTTTAATGCCGATGGCATCCGTAGTGATGCCTGTGATGCGCATCTCGTGCCCTGCTTCTATGTTGCCGTCATCATCGGTGATATTTATGGAAAACTTAAGCTTGTTATCTGTGGTATCTACTTTGATATAGTCGCCAAAAGCCTGCTTAACCTTATCTTTAATGGCTTCGGCAATGTTCTCCTCATTTATGTCTTTGCCGTTAAAATCTTCAGCTGTAAGCGTTATAGCTTTGCTCACCCCGTCAAGGCTTAGGTCAAAGCTGTATTGTCCGCCCTCGGCGGATAGCAGTTTTTCAATTTTGTCAGCGTTAATGCTCCCGCCTGTGATAGACTGGTCGCCGCTCATTTTCTGGGTAGATTTAAGCTGAGCCGCCGTGGCCAGTTGATTAACCTTGATGCTCATGTCCCGTGGCTGGGCCTCAGTTGTGGTGCTTACAATGCGCACAGAGTCACCACTGGTTATAGCTGATGCCATGGTGTTAAAAAAGTTTTTATTCGCCAAGTTATTGACGGCGCTTGCACCATAGCTGGAGTCGAAGTAGGTGTTGCGGAAATTGTTTATACTTGAGACTATGTCCTGATAAATCTCTGTTTTCCAGTTGATTTGCTGCTTCTGTTGGTTCAGTTTATCGATTTTCGACTGAGTTCCGCTTAGCATCTGGGTGACCATTTTCTCGGTGTCCATACCAGAAACCAAGCCTGCCATTGAGATGTTTGTGTTGGAGCTGGAGCTTACATTATAATAGTTGGAAGAACTAATGTTATTCATAAAAATTCCCCTTTCTCCGGTCAAAACTCTGACCTTCGCAGTGCCTGACTTTTTTCTGTAAGGCATTTATACTTAAGGCTAATGTTGCCGCCGAAATTTCAAATTGATTTTTCCCCTGTTGTGAAGGGTGTTTGCGTAATGCCCGTTTGGACAGATTTCATATAGCTTCCAGCAACCGAGTGGGAGCTTGAGTTCATCTCCTCAATACGGCTTAAAATTTTCTGTTTTTCATCTTCTATGCGGCTCATAAGCTCTGGCTCACTGTTTAAAACCCTGTTTGCCACTGCTTTAACCGAAAGGGAGGCTTTATAAATATCCGCCGCCATACCTGAGAGTCCCTCAGGGCTTGAGCTGTTGTTTAAAAGGCTTTTTAAAGCCTTATCCTCATAGGAAAGCTCCCTTATCTCGTTGTCTATCTCTCCAACAAGGGAAAGCACCTTTCCCCGTGCCTCAAAAATATCGGAAAGTTCCTCTACCGGAGCGTATTTCATCTTTTCGGTCAAGTCCTCTATTTCAAAAAACAAGTCTTTCTTTTTTGTCAGAAGTTCGAGAATTTCAGGCTTATTGCTCATCGCTTCCCTTTCCTCCCTCCCCCGTCATCCGAAGGGCAAGCCCCTTCAGCGTGTCGTGGGGCGCCGCCTTCGTTGCCGTCCTGTTTGACTGTACGGTGTTATAAAGTTCCTTGCGCCAAATTTTACAAGCGGGGGGGGCCGATATACCCAGCTTCACCTGATTATCACTTGAAAGAATTTGAATTTCAATAAGCTCCCCGCCGTTTTCCGGTTCAATTATTATAGATTCATTTTGCTTCCTTGAAATCACCAACATATCTACGCCCCCACTCTCATTATAGGATGGCGCACAGG
>JAAYFX010000192.1 GCA_012728025.1 Clostridiales bacterium | reverse complement strand
GGTTACGATAACATCGTAATCAGCAATGATTTCTGCAACGGCATTCACGGAGTTATTGATGTCACCCTCCTGAATGGGGTTTACAGTGGAGCCGGGGTTTGCGGCGATAAAGGCCAAAATACCCTCATAGTTGTCCTGATTAAAGGAGCCGTCGTCCACGCCGGAGGGGCTTGTGACTATGGCGATTTTAAGTCCTTCACCATCTTCGGTGTCGGGAAGAGCCGGAGTGTCGGTTTCAGCGGTGTCGGGAATATCCGTTTCCGTAGTGGGGTTTTTAGTGCCGCATGCGCCCAAAGCAAAAATCATTGCAAGGACCAGTGCTAACGCAAGAAATTTTTTCATTTCATACCTCCATAAAATATGTAAGCCTAAGCGAAGCGACTGCTTCGCACTTGACGGTGTCATTATAATATAGTTTCCAATAGTTTGCAAGTCTATAATACTATATTTAAAAATCTTTAATATTTATTTAATACTTTTGTAACAATTTGTACGCTTATAAAAGCTAGTTACCCTCTTTTATAAAGGTATCATAAAAGCTTTTTCCCGATTATTCAGCCTTATATAGCCGAATAATCGGGAAAATCATTAAAAAGCCTTGCCCCATGGCCGCCCCAAGGCGGCTGTATTAAGCCTTTACAAAAACAGGGCGCAGTTTACAGAAGAGCGCTGATTTTAACAATGGATTTGGTGACAAGCTCCGTAAACTGCTTTGAAACACGGTTTGCCGTTTCCTGAACCTCATCATGGGTTAGGGGCTGGTTTGACATGCCGGCGGCAAGGTTTGATATACATGAAATGCCGCAGACCCGCAGACCCATATGCCTTGCAGCAATGGCCTCCACAGCGGTGCTCATACCCAAAGCGTCCCCTCCCAAGGCCCTGCACATTCTAACCTCGGCAGGACTTTCAAACTGGGGGCCTGTAAGCTGAAGATAGGTGCCCTCTTTAATATGAATACCGTTTTCAGCTGCCGCCTGCCTTATGGCAGAGCACAGCTCCAAATCATAAATGCGGCTCATATCGGGAAAACGGGTTCCAAGGCTTTCAATATTTGCCCCAATTAAAGGCGAGGGAACAAAGCTTGAAATATGGTCACGGATAAGCATGAAATCCCCGGGGTTGAAGCTAAAGTTAGCCCCCCCTGCGGCATTTGTTAAAAAGAGAGCCTTTGCCCCCATAAGACCCATAAGCCTTGCGGGCAAAACCACATCGCTCATGGGGTAGCCTTCGTAATAATGCACCCTGCCCTGCATAACAACCACGGGAACCTTTTCGACGTATCCGAAGATAAAACGTCCCTCATGACCTAAAACCGTGGATACGGGAAAGCCCTCGATATCCTTATATTCAATAACGGCACGGGCATCAATCTGCCTGCCGTAATCACCAAGACCCGAGCCTAAAATAAGACCAACAAGGGGCTTGAAGCTTGTTTTCTCCCTGATACAATCAAGGCAGCTCATAAGCTTTTTTTCTATATCCATTATAAACCTCCGTATTTTACTTAACTTTGCATGATTATATTACCACAGGCTAAAAAAAAAATCCACACTTGACTTAAATCTCTATAGGCTTATTATTATATGTATAAATGCTTTTTAAGGAAAGGATGATAAAATGGACATGCGTGAAGCTCTGGTTGAAGCGGGTAAAAGGCTTTTGGGCGAGGGGCTGACAGTTGAAACATGGGGAAATATCAGTGTAAGGGATGCCCAAGGTTTAGTTTACATAACCCCCAGCGGGATGGATTATGAAACCTGTGTCCCTGATGACATTGTGGTTATGACCATGGACAAGGAAATTGTATCCGGCAAAAGGCGCCCATCTATAGAAACAGACCTGCATCTGGGGGTTTACAGGGCAAGACCGGGAGTCGGGGCGGTTTTGCACACCCACCCCATATATTCAAACGTTTTTGCCGCCATGGGCGAAAGCATTCCTCTGGGCATCTGCGACGAATCAGCCCAAGCTCTGGGGGACACTATAAAAACCGCGGACTACGCCCTTCCGGGCAGCCTTGAGCTTGCGGAAAACTGCGCTAAAGCTTTGGGAAACAGGGCAAATGCCTGCCTTTTGCAGTCCCACGGGGCAGTCTGTGTGGCAAAGGATTTAAAGGGCGCTTTTAAGGTTGCGAAGGTTTTGGAAATGACAGCTGAAATTTATTACAGAATTCGTGCCATAGGGGGTAGCTTCATTCCAATATCTGATGAAAACATTAAGGCAATGCAGACCTATGTGGCTGAAAGCTATGGTCAGCCCAAGGATGTT
>JAAYFX010000191.1 GCA_012728025.1 Clostridiales bacterium | reverse complement strand
CGCTCTCCCGCCCCTTTAGGTCTGCCTGATGACGACCCCATAATCGGGAAAACGGGAACCATAGGCATTCCGGAATTCGGCACCGCCTTTACAAGACAGATGCTCGTTGATACCCAGCCCGAGGAGTTTGACACCTTGGTGCGCCTTTCCGGCTTTTCCCACGGCACGGACGTGTGGCTTGGAAACGCCAAGGACATAATACTTGGCGGCACCGCCAGCGTAAAAGAAACCATTGGCTGCCGTGACGATATTATGCTGTATCTCATATCCAAGGGCATGGAGCCGAAGCTTGCCTTTAAGTTTATGGAGGCTGTTAGAAAAGGCTCTATCCACAGAGGAAGGCCTTGGCCGGAGGGCATTGTTGAACAGATGAAGGATTTGGATGTGCCGGACTGGTACATAGAATCCTGCCGAAAAATTCAATATCTTTTCCCAAAGGCCCATGCTGTTGCCTATGTTATGATGGCATTTCGCATTGCTTGGTTTAAGGTGCATTATCCTCTTGCCTATTACAGTTGCTATTTTTATCGCCGACGTGACAGCTTTGATGCTGTTTTAATGACAAGAGGCATAGAGACTGTCAGAAGAAAGCTAAACGCCATAAAAAATGACGAAAATGCCAGCAAAAAAGACGAGGACACATACACGACGCTTGAGGCGGTTTACGAGTTTTACCTGCGGGGCTTTGACTTTGCCCCCATGGATATATATAAGTCAAAAGCAAGTCACTTTGTAATTGAAGGCAACAGGCTAATCCCGCCTTTTATAGCCATAGCGGGGCTTGGGGAGACGGCTGCGGGGGACCTTGAAAAATGCGGCGGAGGCGGCGAGGGAAGCTTTATTTCTGTGGAGGAGCTTATGGGTGCCTGCCCCAAGGTCAGTAAAACGAATATTGAGCAGCTAAAGGAGCTGGGTGCTCTGGGGGCTATGCCGGACACCAGCCAGATGAGCCTGTTTTAGGGTTTTTGAGACAAACCCTTGAGCAGTTCACCAATAAAAGATATAGCAATATATTTAATTTGACACTAAATTGATAATGTTTATTATTAGCATTGACAGAGATGGTTTTTGAAGTTATAATTAACATAATTTTAACAGTCCGTCCAAACATTCCTATTGGTTTTGTATGTTTTGATGAAAATCGACGGCGGGTATAGATATATACCGCAGCTTGGTGGGATAGGCGGATGAGTCTATTTTAAAGGAAGGTAGCCCAATGAAACTCCGTAAAAGAGTGGTTTTAGGATTTTTGGTCGTAGCCATTGCCGGCTGGGTAGCCACTGCCGCCGGTCTTGTGAATAACCTATTGATGGGTGGCAAACTGGATAGGCTTCAGCAGTTGCAACAGACGTATGTAGATGAAACAAATGTACTAAGCGCTCACTATAACTGGCGTCACAGTCTGCTTATGTCTGTGACTTATGAGACAGAATTTAAAGGTTCCACAGACCCCAACACCTGTGCCTTGGGTACTTGGCTAAATTCTGAAAGTGCCCACACCAATGACGAGGAAATCCTGCGTCTTATTCAGGAGGTCAATGTTCCTCACGCACAAATGCACCAGCAGGCTCAGGAAATTAAGGATTTGATGTCCAAGGGCAAAATGGACGAGGCAAGACGCATTTTCAGCAATGAAATTCTCCCGAAAACCAACCAGACTATCGACCTGCTTCAGCAGATGGAGGTACGCTATTCTGAGCTTTTGGATAGAGGTATGTTAGGAACAGTGCGGCTGCAAAATGTCAACAAAATCGAAATGTTTGTTCTTTTAGCCGCTTCGATTGCTTTGGGAATTATTTTCATCCGAGGCACCCTAAAGGCGCTTATGCCACCGCTTAAAAGTTTGACTCAGGCGGCGGGGGGTCTGCTTTTGGGTAAGCTGGATGTGGAAAGCGATTACACCACAGACGATGAAATAGGTAGGCTTTTCGGAGCCTTCCAAAACCTGACGGATAGCATGAAACAGCAGGCAGAGGTGCTGGATAAGCTGGCTGCCGGTGACTATACTGTTTCTATTGATATGCGCTCTGAGGAAGACAGGGTGAATAAGTCCATCCAAACTCTTTGTGACAAGACCCGTGAAGCACTTACGCAGGTACATATGGTTGCAGGTCAGGTTTCTTTGGGTTCTGAGCAGATTGCACAGGCATCAACAAGCCTTGCCACAGGAAGCACCCAGCAGGCGGCAACCATCGAGGACTTTTCCGGTCGGATTGATAGGGTTAAACAGGCGGCAGAGAACAATGCCCAACAGGCGGCCGAAACATATAACAGCTCACGAGAGGCAAGTGAACTGATGCAAAGAAGCGTTGATGACATGGCCGCTATGCTTGATGCCATGGATTCTATCAGCGATATGTCCACTGAAATCAGCAAGGTAATCAAGGTAATTGATGACATAGCCTTCCAGACGAATATTCTTGCCCTGAACGCCTCGGTGGAGGCGGCAAGAGCGGGACAGCACGGCAAGGGCTTTGCCGTTGTTGCAGAGGAAGTTAGAAATCTTGCCGCAAAAAGTGCCGAAGCAGCCAAGGAAACTGCGGTGCTTCTCGAAAGAAGCGTTGCCAATGTGGACGCAGGCAATATCATTGTGAAGCGTGTAAGCGAGGGGCTTAAGGCTGTGGATGAGCTGACTATGAAAAATGCCGGAGCGGTTGAGGCTATTAACGCCGATTCCCACAGGCAAAGTGAAATGATGGAAGAAATTAACGAGGGCATCGCCCAAATTTCCTCCGTAGTTCAGCTAAACAGCGCCACTGCCGAGGAAACGGCGGCAGCAGCTCAGGAAATGAGCGCCCAGTCAACAATACTTGACGAGTCTGTAAATCGTTTCAGATTAAGCTAAAAATGCGGTAAATGAACATATTCCGAAAAGCCCCGAATCTAAGGATTCGGGGCTTTTTTAAGAATTTAAACACATTCTGTTTGCGGTTTGGAGGCAATGAGGAGTACTATATGTTTTCTCCCCAGAGCCGAAATTAAAAACAAATGAGCAGTCCGTAGAAAAAGGCTAATGGGAACGAAGATTTATCCTTACGTGTTTTTTAAAAAGTGTTATTAGATAACATATCTATAAGCTTTCTGCATTTATGGGAAAGGCAAGGGGGTATAGCTGACTAATTCTGCAAGCTTTCCTATAAAGGGCAGGGCATCTACGGCAGAGGCAAAGACGGGTGAAATATTTACAAGGACAGTGAAAACGGCGCAAATCAGCACAAGCACAAGTAGTGGGACTAAAAAAGTCTGCTTTATCCGGCGGCGCTTATGTTCCTTATATCTTGCCAGCGCACGGTCACAGGTGTAGTCAAGTTTTACAGGCGTGTCCTCAAGCTGACTTAGGATGTTTATGTACTCATCATTTCTATTCATATAACTTTTTCCTCCTGAGACAAGTCCAAGCCTAAGAGAGAAACTCCACGTTGAAGCCTTGTCTCTGCTGCGGCCTTGGATATTTTAAGCGCATAAGCTATTTTGGCTGTGTCGAGGTTTCCAAAATAATAAAGTATCACAGGCTCTTTAAGTTTTCTTGGCAAACGGGAAATGGCCTCTGGCAAAGGTTGTGCGGAAAGTTCGGTTGGAAGGCTAAGACTAAGCTTATGTGAAGGAGTCGTCTGCCCTTGAAGTTTTTGCTCCTGCCTGCATTGATTTATAAGGATGCGGTACACCCATGGGCAAAAACAATCAGGACGGCGGAGTCTAGGCAAGGCTAAAAGAGCCTTAAACACTGCTTCGTCCACAGCCTTTAGAGCTGGGGTTTCCCCTCCTAAATATATAAAAGCCATCCTGTAAAGGCTATCCCTAAGCTCCGAAATTTTTACGGCAAACTCATTTTGGTTCATGGCAAGCCCCTTTCCTGTGTGAATAAGTTTCAAAAATAAAAAAGCCTTTTTACCGCAGGCTTTGAAGTTTCATGTTATTATATCAAAAGACCGCCGCAATTTACAGTGAATTGCGGCGGTTTTTCAGTTTTTTATTAGGCTAGGTCTCCATCTGTTTTCCAAGGAAGCTCGCCACTGTGGAGGCAAGCTTTATCTGAACCTCCGTTGGGGCGGCAGATTCTTTTTTAGCGGCAAATATAACGCCCCCTATAAGGTCACCCTCTGAAAGTATCGGTGCCGCAACACAAACATATAACGAAGAGTTGCCGTATACAAAGGGAATTTCCGGCGGGCCTTCGGCGGAATATAGCTTGCGGGCCTCCAAAACATCAGAAAGCTCGTCACTAAGCCGCCTGTCGGCCAGCTCTTTTTTCGGTACTCCGGAGCAGGCTATAACACTGTCCCTATCGCAAACAGCGGCTATGCAGTCGCCTGTTTTAAAAAGAGATTCACAAATCTGGGCGGCAAAATCCGCCAACTCCCCTACGGGGGAGTATTTTTTGAAAATTACCTCGCCGTCCTTTTCCGTAAAAATCTCCAAGGGGTCACCGTCACTGATAACACTGACATCGTAGACCTTGTCCGCATGGCGAAATGCCGATTGGACTAGTTGGGTTTGTAAGCTATCTGCGATGTCTGACTTAAAATTTGCGGCTTCCTCCCTTTCGGGTAGTTTCCCGCTGCGGATAATGGAGTCAATGTCTGCTTGAAGCTGGATTTCAAGGTGGTCTTCATAGACCTTAACAGAGCTTATAATCAGCTCAAGGTCGTTTCGCTCAAGCTTCGGCTTATTTAAAATATCGGCAAAAACCTCTATGGCCGTTTTTGCCGCACGGTTTACACGGATGATGGTGTTGTGCTTGTCTTGAGTCATGGCAAGCTGGTTTTGAAGCCCTTCGATTTTCCGCACAAGGTCAGACTCAAGCTCGTCATAAACTTCTTCAAGGGTCTGCTCCTGCTCGGGGCGCTTCATAATATCCCGAACACGCTGGCGTTTGGTGACCTTAAGCTCCTCCTGTAAATCTGCTAAAATCTCCTCAAGGTTTTCCGTAGCTTTTTCGGTTTCCGCAAGGTCCTCGCTCTCTTTTTTGATGTCTTCGTTTAAGCGTTCCAGTATGGCCTCGGAGTTATCACGAACCTTTTGCACATAGTTTTTTATAAGCATATCCAAAGTTTCCACCCGAATATGGTGGCTGGTGCAGGCAGAAAGCCCCCGCTTGTGATATTCCCCACAGCGGTAGGCATCTTTTAAATCCCTGCGGCTCATGGCAAACATGGGACTGCCGCAATCTCCGCAGAAAAGAAAGCCCGAATACACATTATCATTTATTTTTATGCCCCGATAATTGTTTCGGCTACGCTTTTCACGCAGGGCCATTGTGGTTGCAAAAGTGCGATAGTCGATTATGGGTTGATGATGGTTTTCAAAAACAAGGTGGTCGGCAATGTCCCGACGGGTTTGTGCGCCGTTTATTTTTTTGCGGGTGTATTTTCCCTGACGTAGAGTGCCAATATAAAAATCATTATCCAAAATTCCCTGAACTGTGGCAATACTCCAAGCGGCTTT
>JAAYFX010000014.1 GCA_012728025.1 Clostridiales bacterium | reverse complement strand
TGATTTATTTTGATTTTAATAAATAGTTAAAGCTCTGCGGTATCTAAAAGCAGAGTAACCGGTCCGTCGTTAACAGAGGAAACCATCATTTCCGCCCCGAAAATCCCACATTCAACCTTAAACCCCCGCTGACGGCATTTTTCCACACAGCGCTCATAAAGAGGACGGGCAAGCTCTGAAGGTGCGGCCTTTGTAAAACTCGGCCGACGGGAGGAGCAATCGGCATAAAGGGTAAACTGGGAAACCATTAATATCTCCGCCCCCGCCTTTTCCGGCGAAAGGTTCATTTTTCCGTTTTCGTCCTCAAAAACCCGCAGCCCGCATATACGGTCGGCTATTTTGTCGGCTTCCATCTCCGTATCCTCAGCAGAAACCCCCAAAAGCACAAGAAAGCCCTTGGATATACTGCTGACTTCTTTTCCATTTACGCTGACACTTGCCGAAGAAACCCTTGTAATAACAGCTCTCATGGTTTGCCCCTTTAGCTTCTTTCTAAAAGTCCCGCTTTGAGCGAAACGCAAAGACTGAGCTTAGTTGCCCCCTCTTGTAATCTCGCTTACTCCGGCTATGGTTCCAAGTCTTGCGATTATCGTTTCCAAATCCTCAAGGTTTTTTACCTCCACCGAGACCACAGCCGTTGATTTCATACCGTCTATATCTCTGGCGTTAAGGCTTATGACCTTGGCACTTAAGGAGTTTAGCACCGTTGCAATGTCCATAAGAAAACCGCTGCGCTCCCTTGCCAGTATCTTAATTGTTGTAATATAGCTTTCATTGGGCGCTGTTGTCCATTCAACATTTACCCAGCGGCCCCCATCCTGAGGATTGTTTCGACCAGAAAGGTAGTTTTTGCAATCTGTCCTGTGGACGGAAACACCATAGCCACGGGTGATAAAGCCCACAATATCATCTCCGGGGATGGGGGTGCAGCATCGAGAAAACTTAACAAGGCAGTTGTCAAGCCCCTCAACCAAAACGCCGTGTACAGACTGCTTTTCAACGTGCTGGGCCTTGCGCTGCTCGGCCTTTTCTGTTATCCGTTCCAAGGTGTTTTTCTGTGTGGGTTTTAAGGTTTTTTGGATTTCGTCCTTAACCTTGTTAACAGCTCTCGTAGCTGTCATTCCCCCATAGCCTATGGAAGCAAAAACATCATCAAGACTTGCCACCGCAAGCTTTTTTAAGATAATGGGCAGCATATCCTCATCTGTGACGGCGGCCATATTAAGTCCCGCCTGACGGAGAGCCGAATCAAAGGCGGCCTTGCCGTGAATGATGTTTTCCTCACGCTTCTCTTTTTTAAACCATTGCTTTATCTTGTTTCTCGCAGCCCCGCTTTTGGCAAGCTTCATCCAGTCACGGCTGGGGCCGGGGGCAGATTTGGATGTTAAAACCTCTACTATATCGCCATTTTGCAATACTGTTGAAAACTGCACCATGCGCCCGTTTACTTTAGCGCCTATCATATGGTTTCCAACAGCCGAATGTATGACATAGGCAAAGTCTATGGGAGTGGCTCCCGCCGGAAGATTTATAACATCTCCCTGAGGGGTAAAGACAAAAACCTCGTCGGAGAACATATCTATTTTAAGGTCATGGAAAAAGTCCTGAGCGTCACTGTCGGCCTGAGCCTCAAGAAGACGGCGCACCCAAGCGAATTTCTCCTCGTCGCCCATCTTTGCCCCTTGGTCGCCGGATTTATATTTCCAGTGGGCAGCAACACCGTATTCCGCCGTCTGGTGCATCTCCCAAGTGCGGATTTGCACCTCGAAGGGAATGCCCTCCGAGCCTATAACCGTTGTGTGTATGCTTTGGTACATATTGGGCTTAGGTGTGCTTATATAATCCTTAAAACGACCGGGCAGGGGCTTATACATATCGTGGATATGCCCTAAGACATTATAGCAATCTGCTATGTTATCCACAATCACCCTGAAGGCGCAAAGGTCAAATATTTCATATATCTCTTTCTTCTGAGAATACATCTTGCGGTATATGCTGTATATATGCTTTATGCGGCTTGCTATTGTGCCGTTTATGCCCCAGTCGTCAAGGCGGGCTTTTATGGTGGTTTCAACGTTTCCCATAAAGCTTTCAAGAGTTTCCATCCTTGCCTTAAGGGTGTCTGTTATCTCCTTATATCCTATGGGGTCAAGATATAAAAGGGAGAGGTCTTCAAGCTCCCATTTTACCCTTTGCATACCAAGCCTATGGGCAATGGGCGCATATATCTCCATGGTTTCCAGAGATTTGGTGCGCTGCTTTTCCTCGGATTGATATTCCATGGTGCGCATATTGTGCATACGGTCGGCTATTTTTATAAGGATAACCCTAATATCCTTAGACATGGCCATAAGCATCTTGCGCATATTTTCCATCTGCTCGTCTTCTTTGCTGGTGTACTGCACTCGGGTCAGCTTTGTAACACCCTCGACGATATTTGCTATGGTAACTCCAAACTGCTTTGCTATATCCTCATAGGTAAGACAGGTGTCCTCAATGCTGTCATGCAAAAGGGCAGCGATTATGGAGTCCTCATCAAGCCCCATTTCGACACAGATTTGAGCCGCTGCTATGGTATGGGTGACATAGTCGGAGCCTTCCTTGCGTTTTTGGCCGCAGTGAGCCTCAACGGCCCGTTCATAGGCCGCCCGTATGCGTGACATATCTGCCGTCGGGTTCGTTTCAAGAACGCTTTTTTCAAGCTGGGCAAACATATCCTCATGGGACAAAAGTCCCCTGCTCTTTTTTTCCTCCATACTAGCCTCCATTTTCCCAAAGCAAGCGGAAAATCGGCGAACGATTAAGCTCGGTTTTTGTATTGCCGTTTCTTACCTTCGCACATATGCGGTCATTTTCAAAATCTGCCGTCACAAGTTCCAGTTCCCTGAAGATTTTAAGCCCCAGACAGAGCTTTGTAACAGAAAAGCTCTCAAATTCACGCATTTTAGAAATTTCCTTAGGGCTTTTATCTATTTCTTTGCCCATGCTGTTTATTATACGCCAGAGCCTTCCCAGTTCATCCCTGTCCGGACGAAAGGGGCGAAGCCCTTCTATATCATTTATATCATCACAACTTTCTCTCCATTTGGCAGGCCGAAGCCCGCACAGCTGAAGCTGAACGCTTTCCACAGAGCGAAATTCGTTTGTCTTTGCAAGAAAGCAAATATCCACCAGCATACCTGCTGAAACGGAAATTTCCGACAGTGAGCAGGCAAAAAACACACAGTCTATCCCCTCTCCGCCTTTGGAAACCCGCAGACGAAGATGCCTGCCGTTTCCTATGGGACTGACGGATTCAAGCATCACGTCGCAGGCGCACATTATGGGATATGGGTTTTCACAGCCGCAAGGCTCCAGCTCCGAAAGGGAGCGTACATTCGGAAGGCTAAGCATTCCAAAGTTTTCTATAAGCAGCTCCGGCAAAAGGGCGGCCTTTGGCTCGGGGATGTTTTCCCTGTAATATTTCTTTATAGCCTCTCGAAATGACGGAATGTTTTCGGCTTTAATGTTAAGCCCCGCCGCATATGCGTGTCCGCCAAAGCTTTCAAGCTGCAAAGCACAGGAGGAGATGGCTTCAAAGATGTTAAAGCCCCCATAGCTGCGGCAGGAGCCTTTGCCATCCTCGCCCTCAAGGCAAATTATAATAACCGGCAGCCTGTACGTCTCGGCAAGACGGGAAGCCGCAATGCCCACAACCCCCGAATGCCAGTCTTCACTTTCCAAAACTATGGGGCCTTCCTGCATACTTTTCTCAAGGCGGCTTTGAGCCTGCTCCCAAACTGCCATTTCAAGCTCCTGACGGCGCAGGTTCATTTCGCAAAGTTTCTTTGCATATTCACGAGCCTGCTTTTCATCTTGCGACAGCAGAAGGCTTGTGGATATTTCCGCCTGAGAGAGCCTTCCGGCGGCATTTATTCTGGGCGCTAAAACAAAGCTTACCGTAGCTGTGCTAAGGGGTCTTTTATCGGCCCCCGCCTCATGTAAAAGGGCGGCAAGACCCAATCTTGGTGAGTTTTTAAGCTTTTTTAAGCCCTCGTAAACGAGAGCACGGTTTTCCCCCTTAAGGGGCATAACATCAGCTATGGTGCCAAGGGCTATAAGGTCTGAGTATCTTCCAAGAACAGACTCAGACTCCCCTTCCATGGCGCAGGCAAGCTTAAAGGCAACGCCCACTCCCGCAAGACCATCAAAGGGATATGTGCTGTCCTGCCGCCTTGGGTTTATGACGGCACAGGCCGAGGGCAAATCCGTAGGACATTCGTGGTGCTCTGTTATAATAAGGTCAATGCCAAGTTTCTTTGCAAGCTCTGTTTCATAAACAGCCGTTATGCCGCAGTCAACAGTTATTATAAGTCCGGTTCCCCTTTGGGAAAGCTCTTTTATGGCCTCGGGATTAAGGCCATAGCCCTCCTCCAGCCTGTCTGGTATGTATATATCACAGCAAAGCCCCAAACCCCGCAAATAATCGCATAAAAGGCAGGCCGAGCTTATGCCGTCCACATCATAATCTCCATACACCGTAACTTTTTCCCCACGGGAAACCGCAAGATTTATCCTGTCTTTAGCCTTATCCATATCCTGTAATAAGAAGGGGTCATGTATTAGGTTTAAATCTTTGGATAAGTATTTTTCGGCTTTTTCCGGCGTGTCTATGTCTCTTGCCAAAAGCACTTCCCGAAGAAGGGGTGCCATGGAAGCCATTTCAAGGTCATGGGAAACCTTATGCTTTTTTTCGGGTATTTTCCAGTCCTTGTGGCTCATTTTTTCCCCCTTGTTTGCAAAGCGGATACATACATCCGACTTTTTTAAAGAATAAACCCTGCCATTGTTTTTGTGTTTTCGTACTCTAAGGGCAGGCAATAGATATATTTTATCAGATTTGGTGCATTCCCGCAATAGTTATGGGTAAAATGCCTATGATGGCTTTTATCATTTATTTTCTTGACAGAGGGCTGCGCCCGTGCTAACATACAGTTTGCAGGTTTAACTGCCGGTGTGGCGGAACAGGCAGACGCCCGGGACTTAAAATCCCGTGAGGTTCACACCTCGTACCGGTTCAATCCCGGTCACCGGCACCAAACACATATAATCCGAACCATTCAAGACAGGTCTTTCCTGTGGGTGAAGGGTTCGGATTTGTGCTTTATTTTAAGTAATATGTTGCTATAACAACAAACAGTTAAAGGGAGTCGGTGCTTTTTAAAGAGCAACGGCTCCGTTTGCCTATTTTTAAAATACAAAACAACCTTTCCTCACGATGCAAAGCATAATATAAATTATTTTACAATACTGGAGTTATATAGAAACATAATCACGTAATCGATTTTTTCCATAGTATATTCTTAATTTTTTCTAACCTTAAGCAATATATTGATTAATAATATTGAATGCTATATTGACATTATTAAATACTTATAATATAATCCTAATTGAAAAGGTGGTGGAGTTATGAATAAACTTTTAGGTCATTGCCCCTCATGTGGGAATACGTTAATAGCGAAGATTCTTCAATGTAAGGGCTGCGGTTTGGAGCTGAGCAACGATTTTGCCCTTTCCCCCTTTGATTATTTGGCTGATGAGCAAATGGACTTTCTATTAGCATTTTTGCGAAATCAAGGCAATATGAAAGCCCTTCAGGATGAACTGAATATTTCTTATCCATTTGCGAAGAAAAAGCTAGAACAGGTTCTTTCTACCTTAGGCTTACTGAAAGAAGAAGTACAAGTACAGGAGGAAATCAATTTGGAAAACTTACACGCAGATTCCGAAAGTGTCTTGGCCTCAGAAATTATAAAAAAGAAACTAATTGAATCCGGCGGCCGGGCAATCGTCAGCTCAGTAAATGAAAAAGCATATGAGATTAGGGCATCAAGCGATGGAAAATCATTTTTCTGCAATCAATTGCCAATTTCCCCTCCCTATGAATTCACTGTATTTGACATTATTGTAGACCTTCTTAAGCAACAGGGCGGGCGGGCAAAAAAGGGTAACGGACGCAATTTTAAGCTCGGAGAACCCGGCTGTGAGGATACTACCGTTGTCGGAGCTGTTGCGAAAAACTATTCAGGGAAAAAAGAAGGCGCTTCTATTTTTGACCCTGTGTTTATTCTTGCGGCTATCCTTGAATGGGCAGGCATAGCTAATAACTATCGTGGTTATATTGAGCTTTGCTCCTCCTATAGGCTACTGTTAGCAGGTGAATAATTTACCTTTGGGAAAAGGATGAACCTTACTTCCAAGAAAAAATAGTGATGAAAAAATACAGCGAGTGAAATATTATAAAAAGGGGGAAGACCAGTGTTAAGGAAAAAGTCTAAGAAGAAGGTTTTGTCAAAGCCTAAAAAGAAAGCTAAGATAAAAAAATCAAAAAGAATTATTCCCTCTTATCTGATTGAAGACCCTTCAATATGGCGTGAAGCCCGTTC
>JAAYFX010000190.1 GCA_012728025.1 Clostridiales bacterium | reverse complement strand
TTAAAGCCCCGCCATTTTACTTTTTTAAAGATTTACTAAAATCACATTAAAACATGGATTTCGTCCCTTGGAGCGGTTGACTAGAATTTTAAAGGAAGATATAATTTTTTAAACCAAACTATTGGGAAAAGGGTGTTTATTATGGAATATTCTGAAAAGATTGCAGAGAGAATAGAAGCTTATCTTAAAAAACAGGACTGGACCTATGAGTTTGATGCAATCCATGGCAACTTCTCTGTGGAGGCAGAGCTTTCGTGCCGCCTTAAAACAGTTCTTATAGTAACACAGGTGCAGAATGACAGCTTCGTAAGCTATGCGGGGATAGGGCCTGAGGCAGGAGTCCAATGCCGAATTGCTGTGGGTGAATATCTCCACAGAGCAAACTACGGACTTGCCCGTGGTTGCTTTGAAATGAACTATGATGATGGGAGCATACATTACAGAACTTTCACAGATTGTTCCGAGCAGCTACCCAGTGAAAAAATGATAGCAGATAGCTATATAATTCCTCTTGCGGTGATAGACCACTATGGTGACGGACTTTTAAGCCTTATAGACGGGGCAATGTCAACGGCGGCCCGTCTTATCCTTGAGGCGGAGGAAAAGCTCTCTGAAAAACAAGGCAGTGAAAAGATATAAATACCCGCTTTCTTTAAGGTTTTCAAGATGTGGAAAACTTTAAAGAGAATGGATTGAAAGCATATTTTTAAGAGGCTTCGGAGGTTCAGCTTATGAAAAAGCAGGAAATAAAACTTGAGACTCTGGGGGAAGCCACAATTAAAAACTATGCCTATCTGCTTACGCAAGGAGAGATAAAAGGGCTTTCGGATAAGTTGCACTTTGGCTTGGGAGCTTCTTTTGGAAGCCGTGCCTGCGGGGTTGCTATTTTCGAGGAAAGGGAAGGCACTGTTGTCTTAAAAACCATACTTGTTGCTCCGGAATACAGAAGGCTTGGGATTGGCCGCTGTCTTATGGAGGCAATTTGCTCCTTTTGCCATAGGCAGGGCAGTCTTTTATCATGCAGCTTCGGGGCAAAATCCGCCAGAGATATGCCAAATCTTTTTTTTGCCTCATTGCCGGATTTTTCAGTAATAAGCAGGAAGGGCTATGAGATTTTTCTTCTGCCTGAGGATATAAAAAATGCAAAAATTCCAAACCCCACAGGGCAATACCCTCTGGAGTGTTTTTTTGACCTTCCAAAATCAATAAGGTCAGACTTTATAAGGTCTATGAGCAGTCAGGGCTTTTACATAGGAGAGGACATGGAATATGACCGCCAAAGTTATGTTGACGAAATGTGCCTTTGCCATGTAAAGGACAAAAGACCTCAAGCTGCCTGCTTTATAAAACGGGTGAGGGAGGGGTGTGAGCTTGCCTTTATGTATGTGGGAAAAGATGCTCCCAACGCCATGGCTGATATGTTGAGTGCGCTCAAAGAGCAAATTATAGATTATCTTGAGCAGGAAAATGAAGAGGGCAAAGGGCTTGTAATGTCCCTTTCCAGCGGGGCATCTGTGAAAATAGCCCATAGACTGCTGGAGACTTATGAAATAAAAAACTGCTTGTATTTGGCGCTGTATCTGGGAAAGGGCAATGGGAGGTAAGGCTATGTTTCGAAACAAATCAATTCAAAAAGGCATAAAAAAAGAGAAGCAAGCGCCTCAGGAGCCTGTTTTTGAAGCCCAAAACCCCCTTCTTTGGCAAGAAAGCTCCTTACAGGAGCTGCTCAATCCCCTGCTTGAGCAGCATGAACGGCTTGAGCAGGAAGAACAAAGAAGTGAGCAGCAGACCGAGGAAGAAACCCTTCACGAGGGGCAGGAGCCTGTGCAGGCTTTTCGGCAGGCTAACAGGCTTGGCCGAAAAGCCAGAAGCCTTAACAGTGGCGATGACAAGGAGTTTGCTCAAAGGAAAAAAGAAGTAAGGCAGGAGAGGGAAGCTGAAAAACTTGCCCTTTTGCAGGGGGGGAAGCTTTATCGGCAAAGGCATGAGGACACTGTGCTTAAGCTCCATGAGCAGCAGGAGACCGAAACAAAAACCGCAAAAAAGCCGGAGGAAGCAGAGCTTAGGGAAGCCCTTAGACAAGCAAAGCAAAGGCCGCCAAGCTTTGCCATGCCAGAGGGAGTGGCCCTAAGCGAGGCGGGCTATAACATACAAAAACTTATAAACCTCGAAACTGCCTTGGAGTCGTATAGGGGCCAAAGAGTGGGCAGATGTGTTGCAGACCACCGCAGGCTGGTTCAAAATCTGGCGGGAGAGCCGGATTTAGCCCATTTTTGTCGGGAAGGGGAAGCTAAAGAGGGAGAACTTAAGCTTATAGAAAACCTTTCCCCCCAAATACTGCGTGAGCACACCACCGACTGGCTGCTGTGTAACTTTACTGCCGGAGCCAAAGCCTTTGCTATTGGGCAGACAGATGGTGAAAATGTGTTATATGGCCTTGATAAAACTCAGGCCCTTCAAAGAATTAATGAGCAGGGTGCTCAAAAAATGAGTAGCAGCTATTGCCCTTTTGAGGCAGAAATTCTGTATAACCGAGTTTTTCAAAGCTATGCCGCCGGAGAGTTGGACCTTAACCTTGAAGATGTTTTGGTGCAAATTGAAAAAGTTGAGCAGATGAGCGATGAGGATTATATTGAGCAGTTTAGCGCTTACCTAAACCTTAGAAAAAGGGAAATGCCACAAGAAACTGCAACTTTAGAGCAAAATATACTAAGTCGAAAAAGTCAGCTACGGGCCGAATATCGAAGCTTTTTTGAGGGGCTTGTTCGGGAGCGCATGGAAAACCTATCGCCGGAAAAGGCTCGAGAACTGGCAGAGCGTTATCTGGGTGGGAAGAAACATTCCTATTTCCGCTTTCCAAGCGAAACCGAGGAAGTCCTTTTAAAGGAGCAGCGTGTAAGGGAGAGCGTTGAAAAGGAAAAGGAGCGGGAGAGACTGGGCAAGGCTGCTAAAAAGGCAGATTTTAAGGATAATTTAAAATATAATATCCGCCATGGATTTTATGATTTCAGCAAAAATATAGTTATGGGCTTAAAATCCATAAAAAAATCTATAAAAAACTTCTTTGTCGGAGATGAGACCGTGGAGGTGAAACAGCTATCGGTAAGTCTTGCTGAAATAGAAGAAAATGGTCCTTCCGCCCAGTATGCGGCGGAGGATAAAGAAGTGTTTATGGCGCAATATCAGGCCCAAAAAGAACGTATAATTCGGACAAGGGAAGAACAGCTCCGCCGTGAAAAGGGGCTTTCTCCCGAGGAAGAGCTTGGCCTTGAGGATAGGGAACAAGTCCAGATTTTGTCTCAACAGGATATGAAGAGCGAAAGGATTATCCTAAGTGTTGGAAACCCTCGCTCAATCTTCCTTGGCGGTACAAAGCCCATGAGTGAATATTACGGCTCTGACGGCTCTCGTTGGCTGGCAAAACAAGCAGTTAACTGTATGGGATATTACAAGCTTGACGGGGCGATTTTAACCGAGGCTGGGGCAAGGGTACAAAGGCTTGTCCATCCGGAAACGGCTGTTGATGCCTTTGTGGGAAAGACCCGCCAGCATGGGGATGTGTCCTTCCAGCGCAGATTAAAAAATGTTGAGTCAGGGCCTGATAAGCTTGATTTGTTCCGCTTTTCAAAGCATCCTGAAATTGCCGATGAGGACACCATAAAGCAGGTGGAGGATTTAAGCAGCCAAATCCTTCGTGAGCACACCAGCGACTGGCTGCTTTGCAACTTTGATACCAAGGGTGAAAACTTTATTATCACGATTAACGAGCAGGGGCAAAGGGTTCTTCACGGCATTGATAAGGAGGCCGCCTTTAATAATATTTTAGAACCTGAGGCCCAGACTATGAGCCGAGATTATAAGCCCCACACAAACAACACTCTTTATAACGTTATTTTCTCCATGTATGCTCAGGGTAAGATTGATTTAGAGCTGAAAGATGTTTTGCCTCAAATAGAAAAAATTGAGCAGATGAGTGATGATAATTATCTTGAAAACTTCAGAGAGTTTTTGGAATATAAGCAGGGCAAGGTAAAGCCCGAGATTTTTAATGAAATAAGGGAAAACATACTCCGCCGCAAAAGAAATCTGCGGGTGGAATATGAAAGATTTTTTACAGTCTTAATAAATGAACGCTGCCGAACCCTCAATGAGGAAGCGGCAGCGGCTCTTAAAGCAAAATATTTTGGTTCCCCTCAAGGGGAAAGTTTTTGGTTTGGAAGTTAAAAAAGTCCGGATATATTGCCATCCCCGTCAAGGTCAATTCTTTCTGCGGCGGGCTGCTTTGGAAGCCCCGGCATGGTCATAATGTCGCCGGTAAGGCAGACGATAAAGCCGGCACCGGCACAGACCTTAAGGTTGCGTACGGTTATTTTAAAGCCAGAGGGCGCACCTAAAAGTGAGGGGTTGTCGGAGAAGCTGTATTGGGTTTTTGCCACACAGACGGGAAGGGAGGAAAGCCCCAAAGCTTCAAGCTGTGCAAGCTGCTTTTTGGCGTTTGGGCTAAGCTCCACTCCCTCGGCCCGATAAACATTTTTTGCGAGAGCATTAAGCTTTTCAAGCAAGCTAAAGTTATCCTCATAGGCGAACTTAAAGTCACCTTCTGTCTCACAAAGAGATATAACTTCACGGGCAAGAGCCAAGCCCCCTTCGCCCCCCTTGGCCCAAACCTCGGAAAGGGCAACATTTACCCCTAGCTTGCGGCAACTTTCCTCCACAAGAGTCAGCTCTTTTTCACTGTCCGTAGGAAAGCGGTTTATAGCCACAACACAGGGCAGGCCGTAAACATTTTTAAGGTTATCCAGATGGCGCATAAGGTTTTCAAGACCCTTTTCCAAAGCTTCAAAGTTTTCTTCGTTCAAACTTCCTTTAGAAACACCGCCATGGTGCTTTAAGGCTCGAACGGTTGCCACAAGAACAACAGCCGAAGGCCGAAGTCCAGACATTCGGCACTTTATATCGATAAACTTTTCAGCGCCCAAATCTGCACCGAAGCCCGCCTCGGTAACCGCATAATCTCCGATTTTAAGGGCCATTTTTGTGGCGGTAATGGAGTTGCAGCCATGGGCTATGTTTGCAAAGGGGCCGCCGTGGATAATGGCAGGAGTGTTTTCCAGAGTTTGCACCAAATTCGGCTTTATGGCATCCCTTAAAAGAGCCGCCATGGCTCCATGGGCCTTAAGCTGACCTGCTGTTACGGGTTTGCCCTCATAGTTGTAGCCAACGATTATTTTTGAAAGGCGACTTTTCAAGTCATCTATATTTTCCGCAAGGCACAAAACAGCCATGACTTCAGAGGCCACTGTTATATCAAAGCCGTCTTCACGGGGGACACCTTGCATTCTGCCGCCAAGGCCGCTGACGATATTGCGAAGCTGGCGGTCATTCATGTCAAGAGCCCGTCTCCAACTTATGCTTTTAGGGTCTATGCCCAGAGGGTTGCCCTGCTGTATGTGGTTGTCGAGCATGGCGGCCAAAAGGTTGTTAGCGGCACCGATAGCGTGGAAGTCACCGGTGAAGTGAAGGTTAATGTCTTCCATGGGTATGACCTGAGCATAGCCCCCTCCTGCCGCCCCGCCTTTCACACCGAAAACCGGCCCTAAAGAAGGCTCCCGCAGGGCAAGGCAGGTTTTTTTGCCAAGGAGGGAAAGAGCATCGGATAAACCAACGGTTGTGGTGGTTTTGCCCTCTCCGGCGGGAGTGGGGCTTATGGCGGTTACAAGAATAAGCTTGCCATCGGGTTTTTCCCCTTGTTCTAAAAAGTCTAGGCCGATTTTTGCCTTATAGTTTCCATATTGCTCGATAAATTCTTCGTCTATGCCGATTTTAGCGGCAAGCTCTGTTATTTTTATAGGCTTTGCACTTTGGGCGATTTCAATATCTGTCTTATGTTCCATAAAATTATCTCCGCAATTATATATTTTCCGCAGTCTATATATATCCGTTTTTAGATGTTTACAGACTGGGTATAAAATTTAAATCCTCAACAAGCATCCTATAATTTTAAATAATATGACATAATGTGCAAAATTGCAAGGTGTTTGTATTCCATTGAGGGAATTATAAAAAATGCAACCGAGGCAATATAGCTTCGCAAATAAAATTTTTCAATATAAGCGCAAATTAGCTTTGGAGATAAGAAAATGAATGAGAAAGAAAACAACAGCCCCGTAGGAAAGCTTCTTTTTTTGCTGGCCCTGCTATTTATACTGACAGCTTTGATAGTAGGCCTGCGCTCCTGCGGGAAAGGCGGCAAGACTTCAGACAGTGTTACGGAAAGCCCTGCCAGTCCTTCGCTGGAGCTTGGGGAGGATAGTCCAAATTTAATCTTTTCTCCGGCACCTGCTCCGGTGGTGACAACTCCCACACTCAGCCTAGAACCTTTACCCGAGTCTCCGCCTTTAATAGAATCGGTATCTGAACTGGAGGTTTCTACCCCTCTGGATATCTCAAGCAAGGGCAGCTTTTCCTCTAATACGGGAACGGGATTGAACATTGCTGTGGACTGGTGGGTTCGTGAGGTGGAAGAAGGGTTTATAACCATAGAACTTATCCTATTTATAGATTCAGGGGAGGTTAATGTCTCATCCATACATAATGGAGCCATCTTAACTATAAATGGAGAAGAATTTATTTTTACCACTCCGGCTTTACAACACAAGGCTGGTGAATCCTCAAAAAGCGAGCTTTGCAAAACCCATGTGAGGCTACCTTATTATGAGGAAACTATGAACCTTAGCATAGACGCTGTCTGGAAGTTTAACGGCACATATAGCGGCCATGAGCTTAAAAAGATTACTGCTTCGGAGCAGGTGAGCATACCATAAAAGAAAACGGCCCCTTCTCTCAAAATACACAGGAGGAAGGGGCCGAACTATTTTATAAATTTAGGTCTGACGCAATGGAAAAAGTCCTGTACTCATAAAGCAAAATGCCTTAAAAATCAGCCGAGCCGACGGTGCGGGGATGGGGCAGTACATCCCTTATATTGGAGACACCTGTAAGGTACATTATAAGCCGCTCGAAGCCCATGCCATAACCTGCATGGCGGCAGGAGCCGTAACGGCGAAGGTCAAGATACCACCAGTATTCATCGGGAGAAAGTCCCATTTCGACCATGCGGCGTTCAAGAACCTCAAGTCTTTCCTCACGCTGGGAGCCGCCTATAATCTCGCCAATGGCGGGAACAAGGCAGTCGGCAGCGGCAACGGTTTTGCCATCATCATCAAGGCGCATATAGAAGGCTTTTATCTCTTTAGGATAATTTGTTACGAAAATGGGCTTCTTGAATATCTTTTCAGTCAAGTAGCGCTCATGCTCTGTTTGCAGGTCTATGCCCCAGCTTACCTTGTATTCAAACTCGTCATTGTGCTTTTCCAAAATTTCCACAGCTTCCGTATATGTTACCCTGCCAAAATCCGAGGCGGCTACATGATTAAGACGTTGGAGCAGCTCTTTATCCACAAAGTTTCCGAAAAACTCCATCTCTTGAGGGCATCTTTCCAAAACTGTGTTAATAACGTATTTTATAAGGGCCTCGGCGTTATCCATATAATCTGTCAAATCAGCGAAGGCCATCTCCGGCTCAATCATCCAGAATTCCGCCGCATGACGGGCTGTGTTTGAATTTTCTGCCCTGAAGGT
>JAAYFX010000189.1 GCA_012728025.1 Clostridiales bacterium | reverse complement strand
TGGGGGCAGCCGAAAGCTCCCCTTCCGTGTAAAGGGGAAAAGGCGGCGGTGATGCCGAGGCTTTTTGGTTTATCGCTGCAGCAGCACAGGCAGAAAGAAAGCTAAGAACCGCCGTTATAATCATAAGAACAGATATTTTAATACGGGTTTTTGGCATATTGTCCTCCGTTTCATAGGATTCTTGTTTGCATTTTCCAAGGGGAAAAGACAAAACAGGAAAAAGCTATGTTATTTAATAAAGATATATGCTATAATGTATAAAGAAATTGACATTCACATAAAAAGCCTGGGCTTTAAGCGGGGCATTTTTAAGGGTTTGGATAAAAAAATGTGAGGTGGAAAAATGAACATAGGTATAGAATGCCCGGTTTGCGGGAGAGACAAATTTGAAGACTTCAGCGACCTTGACTCCTGCTCGGTCTGCGGCTGGAAAATAAACGTTGTACAGTATGACGACCACGATTATTCAAACGGCAACAACGCCCTAAGCGTTAACGAATGCAAGCTTGAATGGTCACTTTTAAACAATGAAAAAACCAAGGACACAGCTCAAAAGCTAAAAAGCGAGTTTACAGAGGCTATGCATGGTCTGCGCCGGGAATTTCGTGAAAAGGGCAGGATAAAATCCGGCATGACCTGTGACGAGATTCGGCAAAGGGAGATAAAGGAAAGGGAAGGCTATGTAGAGCGCCTTGAGGAGCTTAACAAGGCTTAAACCGCAAAAGCAAACAGAAAATTAAAAGTACCCGGCGGGATATATTCTCGCCGGGTTTTTAATTTCACCTTAAAGCCCCAAGGAGCCGGGCGGATATGTAAGAAAAAGCTAGCTTAAATTGCTGTTATCCTGATCATTTTTGCATATATCAGTTGCTTTTAGCCTTCTGTACTTGCACAAATCAACAAGGTTCCGGACACGGCGGGAAATAACCTCGGGATAATAGGGCTTTGCTATAAAATCGTCGGCACCTATATCTATTGAGCGAAGCTCCAGCCCGTCGCCCTCGTCGGCAGTTATGATAATCGGTATGCTTTCAAGCCTTTCGTCGTGCTTTAGTATAGACACAAGCTCAAAACCTTCCATAGAGGGCATAAGCACATCCAGAATAATAGTGACAATTTTGCTGTGATTTTCCTTAAGAAACTTAAGGGCGCTGTCAAAGTTGCCCGCTTCGGCAACGCAATATTGACCTGAAAAGGTTTCCTGAAGCATACAGCGGTTTTCGCCGCTGCTGTGGATAATAAGAAGAACATCCCTATTATTGCTGTCGCAGTAAGTTATTTCAAGGTTTGGAGGAGAGAAAACACAGCTTACAACCTCGTCGTCTATGGGAGACTCCGAAAGCATCTTTGTAAAATCCTCCGCTGGCATGGGTCTGGCATAAAAATACCCCTGAGCATAGTTGCAGTTTAGGTATTTTAGCCTGTTTACCTGCTCCTGAGTTTCAACACCCTCGGCAATAATAAGAAGGTTCATCCACTTTGCAAGACTTACAATAAAATTAAGGATATTTCTGCTGCCGCTGTCGTTGCTATCCGACTGAACCAGCTTCATGTCAAGCTTAAGGGTGTCCACAGGCAGGTCAGATAGCATG
>JAAYFX010000188.1 GCA_012728025.1 Clostridiales bacterium | reverse complement strand
TGGGAAAGAGTCATGCAGCTTGTGATTTTATCGTCGGCATCTATGCCGCAGATAAGCTTAATCTGACCGCCATAGCCCTTAGTTGCCATCATGAAAACATAGCCTGCGCCGTTATCTGCCTTATATGACTCTGTGACTGTTGGGGGAAGATTGCTTATATCAAGCTTTGTAAAAGAGTCTGCCTCGGGAAGAACGGCCTGACGGGCCTGCTCGGCTTTTTCCGCTGCCGCCGCCTCTATAATCACAGCGGTTTTGCTGTTTGTAACAGCCAGAGCCGCCGATATTATAAGACAAAGTACCCCCAGAACCAGAATGGACTTTAAAAAATCTTTCATATCTTCGCACCTCCTAGGGGTCTGGGTCTTGTAAGCTTGGATATGTAAGGGGTTAAAATGTTCATAAGAAGAATGGAGAAGGAAACTCCCTCGGGGTAATTGCCCCAAACTCTTATAAGCACCGTTATAAGGCCGCAGCCAATGCCGAAAATAAGCCTTCCGGAATTTGTGGAGGGTGTTGAGGAATAGTCCGTCGCCATGAAAAAGGCACCTAGGAGAAGTCCGCCGGACATAAGCTGATATTCCGGCTGTTTACCCAAAAGCAGGGTAAGAATAAAAACAGTTCCCACAAAGGCAACCGGCGTATGCCAGCTTATAACCCGACGTATCAGAAGATAAGCTCCGCCTATAAGAAGGGCAAGAGCGCTTGTTTCCCCAAGGCTGCCCCCACGAAGACCAAGGAACATATCCTTAAGGGCCGGCAGACTGCCGCTGCCCTCTCCCTTTAAAATTGAAAGGGTTGTGGCACTTGAAACAGCATCTGGAAAAACCCATGTTGTCATAGTTCCCGAAAAGGCAAGGAGCATGACGATACGGGCGGTTATGGCAGGGTTTGCAAAGTTTTGCCCAAGACCGCCGAAAAGCTGTTTTACAACAATTATAGCCACAAGACTTCCTATAACCGCCTGCCAAAGGGGGATGCCCACCGGCAGGTTATAGGCAAGCAGCACACCTGTGACAGCGGCGGAAAGGTCTGAAATCGTGTTGGGCTTGCCCATGAGTTTTTCATAAAGCCATTCCGAGCCAACACAGGAAACAACACATACGGCAGTCACCAAAAGGCTGCGCCAGCCGAAGATAAGATAGGCCGCCACAAGAGCCGGAAAAAGAGCTATTAGCACATCTCGCATTATGGATTGTGTGCTGGTTTTGTCTTTAAAATGCGGTGAAACAGAAACTATCATTTGGCTCACTTTTCTTCCTCCTTTGCTGCCTTTTTAAGGGCCTGATAGCTGCGAAGCATGGCCTTGCCCAGTTTATTTGTCTGAACAAGATGGCGATTTGCCGGACAGACATAAGAGCAGCAGCCGCACTCCATGCAAAGATTAAGCTTTAAAGCCTCAAGGTCCTCAGGGCAAGAGAGCTTATAGGCCGTTTCAATATCCACGGGGGACAGCTTTAAGGGGCAGCTTGCAATACAACGGCCGCATTTTATGCAGGGGCTTTCCTTGGGAAGCTGAGCCTCCCCTTCTGAAAAAGCTAAAAGAGCGTTGGTGTTTTTCAAAACGGGCTGGTCTAAATCCGGTACGGCAATGCCCATCATAGGCCCGCCGTACAAAACCTTTTTAGGCTCCTTTGAAAAACCGCCGCAAAACTCAAAAACGTCCTTAACGGCAGTACCAATTGGTACTATTATGTTTTCGGGGTTTTTAACAGCCGAACCATCCACTGTTATACACTTTTCATAAAGGGGCAAACCAGTTCTTATATATTTTTCTATGGCGGCCAAAGTGGTGCAGTTAATCACAATAACACCCACGTCAATGGGAAGCTTGCCCTCGGGCACTATTTTCCCAGTGGTGTTATAAATAAGCACCTTTTCAGCCCCCTGAGGGTATACGGAAGGAAGGGCCGCAACCCTTACACTCTCGTCTCCCTTAAACATCTTGTTAAAGTTTTTTATGCAGTCGGGCTTGTTTTTCTCAATACCTATAATAATGTTTTTTGCATTCAGGTATTTTTTCAAAAGCTCTATGCCATCGGCTACGGACTGGGCCTCATCTATCATAGTCCTTGTGTCCGAGGTTATATAAGGCTCACATTCGGCGCCGTTTATAACAATGGCCTCAATTTTTGAAGTATCCGCCACGTTCAGCTTAACAGAAGTGGGAAAGCCGGCGCCGCCAAGTCCCACAACGCCGCTTTGCCGCACAGCTTCAATGAAGGACTTAAAATCATGAACCTCGGGGGGGGCAATGTCCTCACTTATGGCCTGCTCGCCGTCTGTCTCGATGAATACCGCCGGAGCCTTCTGCCCTGATGACAGCAGAATATCTTCGACTTTTTTAACCTTGCCTGAAACTCCTGAATGAATGGGCGACGAAACAAAGCCGCCAGCCTCGGCGATAAGCTGGCCAACCTTAACCTCATCACCAGCCTTTACTATGGGTTTTGCAGGCGCTCCTATATGCATTGACATAGGAACGCATACCATTGGCGGAACAGGCATTCTTTTAGGACCCTTATCCGCTGTGTTTTTTTTGTGCGGAACCTTTATACCGCGTAACTTTCTCCCTGCCACGGCAATTCCTCCTCGTTTTTTGGCGCTGTGATATGTGCCTAAGTCTTTGCAACAGCCGCAAAGCAACACTGTGAATTTGCTTAAGTCTCTTTAATACCCGCTTGCAAGCCTGTATCACAGCCATGAAGCGGCTAGATGATATGTGTTTAAATCTCCATAAGGCCGCTTGCGGATATTATAGCACAAAATGCAATGTCCAGTATATATAATTGCATAGCTCATATTCAAAATTGTAATAAAGTTATATTGTGCAAGAGGTTTTTTAAATTTTAGTGTCAATAACCACAATCAATTACTGTTTTAAGAGTGAATTTAAGGAGGAATGACGTTTTTTTGTCAATGTTTTAGACCTATTCACCACTTTTTCCCCGCTCACATAAGCTGTATATAATAAGGGGAAAGGCGGCTTTATCATGGTTTCAATCCTATCAATTGACGGGGGAGGGATAAGGGGAATTATCCCCTGCGCCTTCCTTGTGGAATTTGAAAAGCGCACGGGCAAGCCAATTTCGGAGCTATTTGACCTTATCGCCGGCACCTCCACCGGCGGCATCCTCGCTGCAATGCTGACAGTCCCCGACCGTCAGGGCAGAGCAAAATATACGGCAGAGCAGGTGTATTCGGCATATCTTGAGCATGGCCCCTATATTTTCCACCAAGGCCCTCTGCGCTCTGTTATAAGTTTGAGAGGCTTTGCCCGTCCTCGTTATTCCCCCAAGGCTTTGGAGCTTATGTTGGAAAAATATTTGGGGAAGGCAAGGCTTCATAGCACTCTTTCTGAAATACTCGTTACAGCCTATGATATAAGCAGCAGCACTCCTTGGTTTTTCAAAACCTCCTTTGCAAAGAAGCACCCCTCTCCCGAGGATGACCCCCTGCTTACTCAGGTGGTTCGGGCAACCACTGCCGCTCCCACATACTTTCCCCCTTTGGAGATGGAGGGCCACTGCATGATAGACGGCGGTGTTTTTGCGGCAAATCCCGCATTATGTGCCTATGCTCAAGCACGTAATATGTATCCCGATGAAAAGGACTTTCTTGTGGTTTCACTGGGAACCGGTGAGCAAGAGCATGAGCGCCCCTGCTCAAAGGTCAAAAACTGGGGGATTGCCCAGTGGGCGGCGCCAATAGTCACCGTTGCTGTAAACTCCTCCAGCGCCTCGGTTAACTATCAGATGCGGGCCTTAGTGGGCAGCGAAAACTACGAAAGGTTTCAGGTGTTGCTTGATAAAGACAGCGCCGCCATGGATGATGCTGATGAGAAAAATATACAAAGGCTTCAAAACCTCTCTAATGCCGCCATAATGGGGCGCTCGGGAAGCATAGACCGCCTTTGCCGTACTTTAAGCCAAAAAGATAAAATAAGGCCCGCACATAAAATATATAAAGGCAGCCAGTCATAAGTGACTGCCATAAAAATATCGGGCGCCAAAGAGAAGGTTTTTCTCTGCGGCGTCCGATAAAATAAATTGCAAACATTATATATTACTTCATTTTCAAATTATAAATCACATCATATGTAAGTTTAAGCCTCTTCTATCTGGTTTCCGCCAAAGCCCGACTGGGCTCTTTCAATGTATATATCCTCTGCCTGTTGCTGGGCAAATTTTAGTTTTTCTTCAATCAGCTTTAGACTTCTGGATACATCTGTTATTGTGTTGAATAATACGGTATATTCATTTGTTATCGTTTGCATAATTGTTCCTCCATGTGTTCTTAATTTCAACAAGCATTATATTAATCTCACAAGGCAAAGAATCATGTCGAATTTTGTAAGTTTCATATTTTTTATAGATATTTGTCAAGCTTAACAAATAAGATGCGCTAATTTCAGGTTTATTATGAAGTTTTGTAGAAAATAAAATGTTTATTTGTCGGATTATAGTAAGGTGGCTTCCAGCTTTTGCTTAGCTTTGCAGCCATGTACCTTTCAAAAATATAATAAAGAAGCCTAATCGCAGGTAACTACCGTACCGGTCTGACCCTTTAGAGCCTCAAACCCCTTGTCAAGAGAGCTTATAATTGCCTTTTTAGAGGGATTTGCCCGAACAAATCTCATGGCCGCCAAAACCTTGGGCAGCATACTTCCCGAGGCAAAATGACCTTGTTCAACATATTTTTCGGCTTCCATAAGGCTCATATGGGAAATATCCTTTTGCTCCGGTGTGTTGAAGTTAAGAGAAACCTTTTCCACCTCTGTGAGTATAAGAAGAATATCCGCATCAATCTGTTGGGCCAAAAGCTCTGCCGCAAAGTCCTTGTCTATCACTGCCGCTGTGCCTTCCAAGCTGCCGTCGGTGTTTTCAACAACGGGAATTCCGCCGCCGCCGCAGGAGATAACAACAGCGCCATCTAAAAGTTTTTTTATTGAGTCTATCTCCACTATCCTCTTGGGCAAAGGGGAGGCCACAAGCCGACGCCAGCCCCGTCCGGCATCCTCCTTCATGATATAGCCTTTTTCTTTTTCAATTTGCAGGGCTTCCTCCTCATTATAAAAAGGGCCTATGGGCTTTGTGGGCTTTAAAAAGGCAGGGTCGTCTTTGTCCACCACCATTTGGGTGATGAC
>JAAYFX010000187.1 GCA_012728025.1 Clostridiales bacterium | reverse complement strand
GCCCAAATAGGGCTTAGCTACCCTTATTTCGAACTCTTTTTATAAATAAGGAAAAGGGGAAAACTAAAATCAAATCCCCTATCAAGCAGGGAAAGGAACCGGCTTATGAGCCAAATTGAAAATAATAACCTTAAATCACAAATTGAAGATAAACTAAATGCCCATTTTGGAGTTGCCGCCCATAAGGCCAGCAAAAGCGAAATTTTTTCCGCCTGTGCCATTCTTCTTCGGGAAATGACAGCAAGGCTTAACGCAAGGCAAAGCTCTGAGGACGGGCGGCAGCTACACTATCTGTCCATGGAGTTTTTGATGGGAAGGTCCCTTTCAAAAAACGCCTACAACCTAGGGGTTTTGCCCGAGCTTACTAAGGCCCTTGAGGAAATGGGCTTTGACCCTTACGAGATTTTTGAAACGGAGCCGGATGCAGGTCTTGGCAACGGCGGCCTTGGCAGACTTGCCGCCTGTTATATGGATAGCCTTGCAAGCCTTGACCTTCCCGCCACAGGCTACTGCCTATGCTATGAGCTGGGTATGTTCCGCCAAAAAATTGAAAACGGCGCTCAGGTCGAGCGTCCGGATAGCTGGGCCATAGCCGCCGATAGCTGGCTTGTCCCCTGCTATGGTGACGAGGTGGAAGTGCGCTTTGGCGGAAGGCTTGAGGAATGTTGGGAGGTAAGCGGCAAATGCACTACCTCTATAAAAGACTATACCTCTGTCCTTGCCATACCTCGGGATATGCTTATTTTAGGCTATGAGGGCAAAAGGGTAAACACCCTGCGCCTTTGGGAGGCCCGCTCTGCCAGTTGCCTTGATATGAACCTTTTCTCCGGTGGTGATTATGTTAAATCCATGGAAAAACGAACCATGGCAGAAGTAATTACAAAGGTTCTCTACCCTACGGACGAACACAGGGAGGGAAAAGTGCTGCGTATACAACAGCAGTATTTCTTTGTTTCCGCAACGGCCCAGTCTGTTGTTAAAAGGCACAGGGAAAAGCATGGAAATGTGTTAAGCTTTGCCAAACACCATGTTTTCCAGATAAATGATACCCACCCAACCATGATAATTCCGGAGCTTATGCGGATTTTTATGGATGAGGACGGCCTTGGCTGGGATGAGGCCCTTTCCATTGTTTCCGCCTGCACAAACTACACAAATCACACCGTCATGTCCGAGGCCCTAGAGCGCTGGCCACAGGAAATTATAGCCCAGCAGCTTCCCCGTATCTGGCAAATAATACGGGAAATTGACCTTCGTTACAGGGCAAGTTTAGCACAGGATTTTAAAGATGATGACACTGCGGTTTTGCGAAATCTCATCATTGAAGGCGGCATGGTGCGCATGGCAAACATCTGCCTTGCAGTCTGCGATAAGGTAAACGGTGTGTCAAAGCTTCACAGCGACATCCTTAAAAATGACCTTTTCCGTGATGTTTACAGCCAAAGCCCCAAAAGGTTTGTAAACGTCACCAACGGCATTGACCACAGGCGCTGGCTTTCCCAGATAAACCCCGAACTCCACTTCCTTATATGCGAACTTTTAGGCGGCGACGAATACCTTAAAAAGCCGGAGCTTTTAAAAGGGCTTGAGGACTTTTCAGATGATTTTGAAGTTTTGCGCCGTCTGGACGAAATAAAGCTCCAAAACAAGAAAGCTTTTTCTCAATACGCTTTTAAAACTTCCGGCACTAATATAGACCCCTCATTTATTTTTGACGTTCAGGTGAAAAGGCTCCACGAGTATAAGCGTCAAATGCTTTGTGCCATGCTGATTTGCCATCTTCAAAACCGTATCCACCAAAATCCCGAGGCATATTTTGCCCCACGCTGCTTTATTTTCGGGGCAAAGGCCGCCGGAAGTTACAGTGTGGCAAAACGCATAATAAGCCTTATCTGCTCACTGTCCAAGGACATAGAGGACGATGAGCTGTGCAGGGGAAAGCTTCAGGTATACTTTGCGAAAAATTATAGGGTATCTGTGGCCGAAAAGCTTATGCCGGCGGCACAGATTTCCCAGCAGATTTCAACGGCGGGTAAGGAGGCCAGCGGCACAGGCAACATGAAACTTATGATGAACGGCGCCATAACCATAGGCACTCTTGACGGGGCCAATGTGGAGATGTATGAAAGGCTTGGAGATGAAAATATGTTCCTTTTCGGTCTTCGTGCAGATGAGGTTGTGAACCTTAAAAAAAGTGGTTATTCACCTGTGGATGTTTATGAAAAAAACAGCGATATAAGAAATGTTTTAAACCGCTTTAGCAAGGGCTTTTCCGACGGGGAAAGCTATTCAGACCTTGTCTCCCGCCTTGTTTACGGAGGGGATGAATATATGCTCTTGGCCGATTTCGACAGCTATGTTAAAACCCACGACAGGCTATACGAAACTCTTTCCGACGAAAAATCCCGCTCACGTATTTCCCTTATGAACATTGCCAGAAGCGGAGTTTTTGCAGCCGACAGGGCAGTTTCCGAATATGCGGAAAACATCTGGCACATTTGATTTAAAATCTTAAAATAATAATCCGGTAGGCTTAAAGCTTATCGGATTATTATTTTTCTGCGACTTAAAGCAACGATTTTTTTGCCCCTTGTCCCATATACTTCATATATGAAAACGATTTATGTGGACTCTGTGTTCCTTCTGAATTTTATCATAAATTATTTTATCCTCCTTCTGACGGCAAGGGTTTGCAGCCTGCCTTTAAAGCGTTGGAGATATTCTCTTGGGGCGGCTCTGGGGGCCTTATATTCCGTAGCAGTGCTTTTTCCTTCCTTTTCTTTTCTTTCCCTACCTATTTTAAAACTTTGCCTTGGCGCTTTCATGGCTTTAATTTCATACAGTGGCTCACAAAATCTTATAAAACCCTTTTTAACCTTTCTTGCCATGTCCGCCGCCTTCGGGGGAGCAGTTTTCGCAATATCCCTTTTTGCAGGGGAGGTCTTTTCCGGCGGGTTTTACATAAACGTCTCACTCCGTATTCTGCTTTTATCCTTTGCAGTCTGCTATTTTATTTTAAACTTAGTTTTTCGCCGATTTGGCACAAGGCAGCAGCGGGAAACCCTATCCGTCTCCATTACCCTTTGTGGAAAAACTTCGGAAATAGTTGCTCTGCGGGATACGGGAAACGAGCTTTACGACCCCATAAGCGGCCTGCCTGTTATGGTAACGGGTCTTGATGCCGCAAAGCAGCTTTTGCCTGAGGATTGCACCCTTGCACTTTTGCGGGGAGCGCCGGAGTTTATGCTGGCGGTTTCGGAACACGAGGCCCTGCGCTCACGCTTTCGCCTTGTTCCATACTCTGCCGTGGGGGTGCCCTTTGCCATGCTTCCTGTTTTCAAACCTGACAGGGCACAGGTTTCCGGAAAAAACACTGACAAGCTTTTGGTGGGGTTTAGTCCCACGAATATGTGTCCTGACGGTGAGTTTTCCGCAATAATTTAAGGTTTTAACTTAAAATATCCAACTAAGTGGGTATTTGCAAACAATTGGGGGTGTTCTTTTTGAAACTTAAACTACGACAAGCTCAAGCAAAAATATACATAACTTATAGAGAAGTTCTGTTAAAACTGCATCTTTGCCGCCCGCCCTCCATTCACTATATAGGCGGCAGCGACATCCTGCCCCCTCCCCTTCCCAAAGACCAAGAGCAGCATGCTTTGGATGCTTTGGAATGCGGGGACGAGCAGGCAAAAAATCTGCTTATAGAGCATAATTTGCGCCTTGTGGTCTATATTGCCCGCCGCTTTGAAAACACAGGGGTGGGCCTTGAGGACCTTATTTCCATTGGCACCATTGGTCTTATTAAGGCCATAGGAACTTTTAAAGGTGACAAGAAAATAAAGCTTGCCACCTATGCTTCCCGCTGTGTTGAGAACGAGATTCTCATGTATTTAAGAAAAATTAACGGCCAAAAGGCAGAGGTTTCCCTTGACGAACCTTTAAATACAGATTGGGATGGCAATGAGCTTTTGCTTTCCGACATTCTCGGCAGCGATGGTGACGAAATTTCCCGTCCTTTAGAGGATGATGCTGATAGGCAAATGCTTCTTGATGCCGTGGCCTGCCTTGATGAGCGGGAAAAAAATATAATTGTAATGCGCTTTGGTCTTTGCGGCTCCACAGAATACACACAAAAAGAGGTGGCCGATATTATGGGCATATCCCAATCATATATAAGCCGTCTGGAAAAGCGCATTATCGTGAGATTAAGACGAGAAATCATAAGGCAAAGCCGTTAGCTTTTTTAAAGGTTGCGGTATGATATATTAGGCTCTTTTGTATGGCGGCAGGCAGAGATATGTCCTGCCGCCGTCTTATTTTTCCAAAGCTTCTTATACGTCAATTTCTAATTGCAAAGACTGCATAGACCTTGACAAAGCCTTCCTTTCAGCCCATAATAACACTGTACTATTGGCACTGGCAATTAACACATTTATGTCAAACCGCCGCAAAATCCGGAAGGAGCATCCCTATGAAAATAAGCCGTCCAGCCATAAAAAACAACGCTAGAATTCTGATGTCAAAATCAAAGCCCAGCCCTTTTTTAGTGGCTTTAGTTTTTTTCTCCATATCCTATGTGCTTAACTTTCTCTTAATGTCTGTTAGTGGTCAGGCACAAATGTTCAGTGGCATGATGGAGGCTTTTGCATCCGGAAATTATGACTATATGCCGACTATGCCCGAGCTTGGGCTTACAGCCTTTCTTTTAATGCTTGCAATATCTATCATGTACCTCATGATGGATGTGGGCTTTAGGATATACAGCTTTAATCTTTGCAGCGGCAAAAAAGCCTCTTACGGAAACTTGTTTGACGGCTTCGGCATATTTTTTAAGGTGCTTTGGCTGCATATACTGATGTTCTTTTTCATATATCTTTGGTCGCTTCTTCTCATTATCCCAGGGATAATCGCCTCATACCGCTACCGTATGGCACTTTTCATCATGCTGGATAATCCGGATATAGGCGCTCTTGAGTGCATACGCCGCAGTAAGCAAATGATGATAGGCCGAAAGTGGGAGCTTTTTGTTTTAGATTTAAGCTTTTTAGGCTGGTCCCTGCTTACGGTTCTGCCCTTTGTCTCAATTTATGTAATCCCTTATAAAGGTCTTAGCTATGTAAATTATTATATAGCCCTAAGGAATATGCCAAACAAACTCAATCGAGCTGTCTGAGCTGAATATAGGAGGAAATAATATGATTTTTGCGGGACTTTCATTTTCGGCCTTGGCATCACTGGTTCTGCCTTTGGGCTTAATAATTTATGCCGGTGTTAAAAAGCGTCCACTTTTTCCTTCCATATTTTTAGGTGCCCTGTGCTTTTTTGTTTTTCAGCTTATAAGCCGTATCCCCCTTTTGCAGTTTGTCCTTCCCCAAATGGGCTGGTATCAGCTTATGGCTTCTGCCCATCCTGTGCTTTATATACTTTTCCTATCCCTCACAGCTGCCCTTTTTGAGGAAATAGGCAGGTATATTATAATGGGCTTTTTTATGAAAAAACAGCGCACTATTGACGATGCCCTTGCCTTTGGTCTAGGCCATGGCGCCATTGAATCAATTCTTCTGGTGGGGCTGCCCACGCTGGCAGTTTTGCTCTCGCAAAACTCTGAGTTTTATTCCCAGCTTAGTTTTTCTGCCGCTGCCGCCGGTGGAATTGAAAGGATTTTAACCATAGCTATTCATATGGGGCTTTCGGTGCTTGTTATGCAAAGCTTAAGAAGAAAAAGTCTCCTCTGGCTTTTGCTTGCCCTTTTTATGCACACTTCTGTAAACTTTTTCTCCGTTTATGCCCTGAACATAATGGGGCTTAATATATGGC
>JAAYFX010000186.1 GCA_012728025.1 Clostridiales bacterium | reverse complement strand
TTATGGAGGGATATAATGCTTATAAAAACACTTTGCCTTGGCCATGTCCAGACAAACTGCTACATTGTTACGGATGAGGAAAGCCGCCAGTGCGCTGTTATTGACCCAGGGGCGGAGCCTAATACGGTGATGAATTACCTTGAGTCTAATAAACTTAAATGCACACATATTTTATTAACTCATGGTCACTTTGACCACACAGGGGCCGTCGAGGATGTTATGAAGCAAACCGGCGCCACAGTTTATATGCACAAAAAGGACGTTCGCAGAAATCTTTTGGAGATGGGCTTTCGCTATAATCCCCCCAAGGGAACCCAATATTATAAAGAGGGTGACGAGGTGAAAGTTGGCCCTCTCACCTTTAAAGTAATTGAAACACCGGGGCATTCCGAGGGCAGCGTTTGCCTTATCTGCGATGGTGCCATCTTCACAGGGGACACACTTTTTAAAGATTCCTGCGGCAGAACAGACTTTCCCGGCTGCAGCGGGGCGGATATGATGCGCTCCCTTAAAAGGCTTTATGAGCTTGAAGGGGACTATGAAATATACCCCGGCCATATGGAGCACACAACCCTTGAGCGGGAAAGGCGCTTTAATGTTATGATGAAAAGTGCCCTGCAAAGTTAAATAACAAGCAATGACCGCCGGAAAGCACAGTTTTCCGGCGGCAGGACTTTTAACAAGTTAGGGCAAGACCACACAAAGAGCGGCTAAGGCTAAAAGTGCAGACTTGCTTGCATCTTTTTACGTTATAATTCACAAAAACCTGACAGCGCAATTTTGCACTTCCCTTTGTGCGGTGTTGCCTTAATCTGAACGAGGAGAACATATTGTGAGCTTTACATCCTTGGGATACCTTGTGTTTCTTATTATTACAGCATTTTTCTGCTATAAGCTGAAACTTAAAGGCCGAAATATTTTTCTGCTTGCGGCAAACTACGGTTTTTATGCTCTATACGGTACAGAGCATTTGCCCTTTCTTCTTGGCTCGACGCTTTTCACCTTTTTTGCAGCCAAACTTATCGCCGCCTTTGAGGGAAAAAAACGAAAGATATACCTTGTGGCGGCGCTGGTTTTAAATTTGGGCCTGCTTTTTGTGTTTAAATATTTGGAGTTTTTTGTCCAGATTTTGCAGGGTGCTTTGAAAGCTTTTGGCATAGATGCCGGACTTTCTCTGCCGGAGCTTATCCTTCCGGCGGGCATATCCTTTTTCATTTTTCAGACCACTGGCTACCTCATGGACGTTTACAGAAAAAAACAGCCGCCGGAGAAAAACTTCATAGACTATGCACTTTTTGCCTCCTTCTTTCCCGCTTTAATCTCCGGACCCATACAAAGAGCGGGAGATATGTTGCCCCAGTATAAGGAGAAACAGCCCTTTTCTTATGAAAATGTAAAGGCCGGAGCCTTGCAATTTGTCTGGGGAGCTTTTAAAAAAATGGTGATTGCCGACCCTGTGGCGGTTTTTGTAAACACAACTTATGCCCAGCCGGAAGGGGCCTCCGGTTTTCAGCTTGCCACTGCCGCTGTTTTTTACTCCATACAGATATATTGCGATTTTTCTGCATATTCCGACATGGCCATAGGCAGCGCAAAAGTCATGGGAATAAGACTTCCGAAAAACTTCGATAACCCATACTTTTCCGCCTCAATGCAGGAATTTTGGCGGCGCTGGCACATTTCCCTATCTACTTGGTTTCGGGATTATTTATACATACCCCTCGGGGGAAACAGAAAGGGAAAATGGCGCTTATATTTTAATATAATAATCGTCTTTTTGGTAAGCGGCCTTTGGCATGGGGCGGCACCTACCTTTATTGTCTGGGGGCTTTTGCACGGGCTTTATCAGGTGGTTGGTAAAATGACGGAGAAATATAGGGAAAAGTTTAGAAAAACCTTGGGTATTTCTGATGAAAACAAGCTTCTTCACACTTTTAGGGTCGTTTTTACCTTTATTTTGGTGACTCTTGCTTGGGTGTTTTTCCGAGCAGACAGCGTTTCCAAGGCACTTTCCATTCTGGGTGGTATGCTTACTTTGCCTTGGAGTCTGGCTTCAATAGGGGAGCTTGGCATATCCAAAGCCCAGCTTATCTTGCTTACAGTTTTTATAATTATACTTTTTGTTTCGGAATGGCTGCAAGAGCGCTTTTCTCTGGCAAAGGGCATAAACGAAAGTTATCTGCCCAGAGCGGCTGTGTATTTTGTTCTTCTTGCCGCAATTATGCTTTTTGGGCATTACGGTGCAGGTTTTGACCCCATGGATTTCGTCTATTTCAAATTTTAAAGGGGAGGGTATGTTAT
>JAAYFX010000185.1 GCA_012728025.1 Clostridiales bacterium | reverse complement strand
TCTTACCGCCTTTTACACTGGAATAATCAAAAGCATGCATGGGCTGACCATATTCCAGCATAACATAGTTTGTAATATCAACTATGTTGTTTATGGGGCGAACGCCGTTGTCACGAAGTCTCTGGCGAAGCCAGCGGGGAGAGGGGGCGATTTTTATGTTCTTAACCATCTTTGCCGTATAGCGGGGGCAAAGGGCAGAATCTTCAACCTCCACAGAAAGATGCTGAGAAATATCCCCTATGCCGCCTTTAACATGGGGGGTGTGCAGGGAAAGTTCTGTTCCAAAGGTAGCAGCACTTTCTCTTGCAAGACCGATAACGGAAAAGCAATCGGCTCGGTTGTTTGTGATTTCAAACTCTACAACAGTATCGCCCAGTCCCAAGACCTTTTTTATATCGTCACCGGAGGCACAGTCCTCCTGCATGATAAAAATTCCATCCTCAATGGCATAGGGAAAGTCGTGAACTGTAAGCCCCAGCTCCTTAAGAGAGCAGAGCATACCTTCGGAGGTAACTCCCCGAAGTTCACCGGTTTTTATTTTTATTCCATCAGGCAGGCAGGCACCGTTAACGGCTGTTGGAACCATATCTCCCACCTTTACGTTTTGGGCTCCTGTGACTATTGTGATGGGAGCGCTTTTTCCCACATCCACGGTGCATATCCACATATGGTCGCTGTTTTCATGGCGGACAATGTCTTTTACAAGACCTGCCACAACACCTTTTATTTCTTCTCCGACTATTTCAAAGCCCTCCACCTTGGAGCCGGACATGGTCATAGCGTCGCTATATTCCTTGTCGGAGGCGGAAATGTCCGTAAATTCGGACAGCCATTCACGTGATAAAAGCATATATTTTCAATCCTTTCAAAGTTCGTATAGAAAGCCTGTAATTGGCATATAAATTTGAGGCCTTGTTAAAACTGGTCGAGAAAACGAACGTCATTTTCAAAAATAAGTCTTAGGTCGGAAATGTTGAAACGGCGCATTGTCATGCGCTCAAGTCCCATGCCGAAGGCAAAGCCGGAATAAACCTTGCTGTCTATTCCACAAACTTCAAGTACCTTTGGATGAACCATGCCTGCGCCTAAAAGCTCTATAAAGCCCTCGCCCTTGCAAACTCTGCATCCCTTGCCCTTGCACTCAAAGCACTGGACATCCACCTCGCAGGAAGGCTCTGTGAATGGGAAGTGATGAGGGCGAAAACGGGTGATGGTATCCTCGCCGTAAAGCTGCTTTATTATGGTGTTTAAGGTGCCTTTAAGGTCGCCCATAGTTATGCCTTTATCCACCACAAGACCCTCTATCTGGTGAAACATCGGGCTGTGGGTGGCATCCACCTCGTCCTTGCGGTAAACCCTGCCGGGGGAGATTATGCGTATGGGGGGCTTTCTGTTTTCCATAACGCGGATTTGCACAGGAGAGGTCTGGGTGCGCAGAAGTATTCTGTCATCGTCGGAAAAATAAAATGTGTCCTGCCTGTCTCTGGCAGGGTGACCGGCAGAGTGGTTCAGCTTGTCGAAGTTATATTCGGCATATTCAATTTCGGGGCCGGAGGCAATGGAAAAGCCCATGGAAACAAAAATTTCCTTCGCCTCGTCCAAAACGGTGCTTAAAGGATGCTTTTTACCGACTTTTACTGGAATACCGGGGATGGTAACGTCGATTTTTTCTGAGATAAGGCGGCTTTCAAGTTGCTTTGCGTAAAGCTGCTCACGTTTTTCGTCCAGAGCCTTGGACAGATGCTCACGCACCTCGTTTGCAAGCTGACCTATTACGGGGCGCTCCTCGGAAGAGAGCTTCCCCATCTGCTTTAAAATTGCGGTCAGCTCACCTTTTTTGCCCAAATATTTTACTCTGAGGCTTTCAAGAGCCTCCGGACTTGCCGCACTGCCAATGGCGGACAGGGAACTGTCTTTCAAGTCCTGCAACATTTTTTTCATAGTTGATGACTCCTCATATATAATAATTAGTAATAAATAAGCTTTGCGGGGAAAGGACAGGGGAAATAAAAAAAGCCCTTCGCCCAAAAAAGGGACGAAAGACAATACTTCCGCGGTACCACCCGATTTCGGCGCCGAAAGCGCCGCTCTTTTCCGCCTTTAACGGGGCGGGGACGCCGGAGATTAACCGGTTGCTCCGGGGCGAACCAAACAACAGCCACGCAAGGCGCTTTCAGCCGGCGGCAGCCTCTCTCTTTGGCGGGCAAGGTCGTTATTTTCCCCATCAACGCATTTTTCAAAGGCTCTTTTAGCGGCAAGCCACTATAAAACCTTTGGATAGTTAAATATAAATTATCATAAGCTGTGATATTAAGCAAGAATAAATTTGACTAATTTTTCTGGAGATACTATAATAACATTAATGTAGAGTGAATAAACGGGAGGACAAAGTATTAAGTTAATAACAGGGAGGAAATGCCATGCAGCTAACTAGCTCTCAAAAAATGAGGGACGCGGACAACCGCAGTATCCATGTATCGGGCGTTCCGTCCACCCTGCTAATGACAAACGCCGCTGTTCACATTACCGATGCGGCCTTGCGTCTTATGGGGGTCAACAAAAATGCTGTCGCCATATGCGGAAGCGGAGACAACGGAGGCGACGGTATTGCCGCCGCCATAAACCTTATGCGGCGTGGAGTGCAGGTGCGCTGTCTCTTAGTTGGCAAAAGAGACAAAATGAGCACCGATTCTGTGGAAATGGAAAGAAGGCTTAACGAAGTACATGGAATACTGGAGGACTTTGAACCGGAAAACGAAAGCCACAAACGCTCTATTGAAAATGCGGGGGTTATTATCGACGCACTTTTCGGTATAGGCTTAAAGCGTGAGCTGCGGGGGAAAAATGCCGCCGTTGTGGAGCTTATAAATGCCTCTCCGGCAAAGGTGGTTTCTGTGGACATTGCCAGCGGTGTCCATGCGGACACAGGGCGCATCATGGGCTCTGCCGTTAAGGCAGACATAACGGTTACATTTTCTATGGCAAAGCCGGGGCATTTTGTGGAGCCGGGCTGTGTTTATTGCGGAGAGCTTAGGGTCTGTGACGTGGGCGCTCCGGACGAGGCTTTAAAAGGTGCGGGGGAAAACATATTTGCCCTTTGCGCAGGCGAGCTATCCCTTCCGAAAAGGCCCAGAATAAGCCACAAGGGAGACTATGGAAGGCTTCTTATTGTAGGCGGCAGCGTGGGATATTCCGGCGCTCCTGCCATGTGCGCTCAGGCAGCTTCAAGAAGCGGTACGGGAATGGTTTTCCTCGGTGTTCCGAAAACGATTTATAACATAACAGCAGCAAGACTGTGGGAGCCTATGCCTTTTCCCCTGTCTGATGACGAAAGCGGCAAAATAGACGCTGTTGCCCTGCCGCACATACTGGACACTTTAAACACCTCGGACGTTTGCGTTATAGGCGGCGGGCTTGGCAGGTCACAGGACCTTTCATGGCTTGTTAGAACCCTTCTTAAAACCAGCACGAAGCCCCTTATAGTGGATGCCGACGGACTTTTTGCCCTTGGGGACGACCCTGAAACCATTAAAAGTGCAGGGCATATGCCGATTTTGACCCCTCATGAGGGAGAGTTTATCCGTCTTGGTGGAAAGCTTACCGGAGACAGGATAGCAGATGCCAGAAACTTTGCAAGCTCTCGAAACTGCATTTTGGTGCTTAAAGGTCACAGAACCATCTGTGCCTTCCCCGACGGTGACGTTTTCATCATAGCGGCAGGAAATCCGGGCATGGCTAAGGGCGGCAGCGGTGATGTGTTAGCGGGTATAATGGGAGCTATGGTGTGCCGTTTCCCAGAAAAGCATGCGGTTACAACAGCCTGCCTGATTCATGCCTGTGCCGGAGACTTGTGTGCCCAAAGAAAGGGCGAATATGCCATGTTGCCCACAGATGTTATTGACGAACTACCCAATATTATGTTAAAAATGGAGAGAGGTAAATGAGGCAGGCATTTTTGCTTGCACTTATGATAAGCCTTTTGCTTACGGCTGGCTGCAAAAGCCACAGCCGGCAGGAGGAAAATTTTACAAATTGGAAAGAGCAGTTTTTGCTTTCCGATGAACTTTCCATCACAGCAGTTGTTAAAGCCTCAAGTGATGACACTGTTTCAAAGTACAAGCTGGTTTATGAAAAAAGGGGAGACACAGAAAGTGTTGAAATCTTAGAGCCAGAGCTTATATCAAAGGTTAAGGCTTATATTAAAAGCGGCGAGACGGAACTTTCTTATGACGGAGCCGTCCTTGAAACGGGAAATCTTGCGGAGGAGCAGCTTTCTCCCATGAGGGCCCTTCCCACTTTTATTGAGTTTTTGGAGGAAGGCCATCTAAAAGGCGTTTGGACAGAAAAAACTAATGGCGAAAACAGCCTGACGGCAGAGCTTCAGCTATCTGACGGTTCCCATATGCTTTTGTGGATTAATGAAAGCAGCGGACAGTTGCTTGCAGCCTCCATACATGGCAGTGAAGCGGCAGAAATTATGATTGACTTTTAATTAAATAGTGCCGGTGCAGGTATCAGCCTTTGCTTTTAAGCGGGACTTGCGCCGGCGCTGTCCTTAAACAAAAAAGATTGCACGGGGTTTTATCAAGCAGATAAATTGTGCTGTGTTGCAAATGCCATGCGGTCGGATAAGAGAGGTAAGAAAATGCTTGACATTCACAAAAGAACCTGGGCAGAGGTAGGCGTAAGCGCCATAAACTACAACTATGGCAGAATACGCAAATTGGTGTCGGAAAACTGCAAGATTTGCGGTGTGGTAAAGGCAAACGCCTATGGTCACGGGCTTGTGGAGGTTTCTAAAATGCTTCAGGCTTATGGCTGCGATTATCTTGCTGTGGCCTGCCTTGACGAGGCAGAGCTTCTGCGGGAGAAGGGCATAAAGCTTCCCATACTTATTTTGGGGCACACTTTTCCGGATTTTATCGAAAGAGTTGCAGATTGCGATGCCATACAAAGTCTTTTCAGTTTGGAAACAGCTAAGGAATATTCAAGGATACTGGAAAAGGCCGGCAAGAGTCTTAAGGTTCATGTGAAGCTTGAAACAGGCATGGGCAGGCTAGGCTTTGATGCGAAAAACGGTGTGGATGATATTTGCCGTGCAATTTCCCTGCCAAAACTTCAGGCAGAAGGGGTGTTTACCCACTTTGCTGTTTCTGATGAGCCGGACGGCGGGGAATATACCAAAAAGCAGTTTGAAAGCTTTATGTCCGCCGTTTCTCAAGTTGAAGAAAAAACGAAGAAACCCTTTGCCATAAAGCACTGCGCCAACAGCGGCGCCATATTGAACCATCCCGAAATGTGGCTGGACATGGTTCGCCCAGGGATACTTCTTTACGGCTGTTACCCTAAGGAAAGGTCCGAGGTTTTGCCCATTACCCATTCTATGGAGTTTAAAACACGGGTTTCCCATATTTTTGACCTTGAAAAGGGTGAAAGTGTCAGCTATGGTCGTGATTTTATAGCAGATAAGAAGATGAAGGTGGCTGTTTTGCCCGTAGGCTACGGCGACGGGCTGCGCAGGGAGCTTTCCGGTAAAATAGACGTTATAGTAAACGACAGGCGTTGCCCCCAGATAGGCAGGATATGCATGGACTCCTGCATGGTTGACGTGACGGATTGCGAAACGGTTGAAGTGGGCACTATTGCCGCAATTTTCGGTCATGAGCGCAGGACGGTTATAAAGGTTGAGGAGCTGGCGGAAAAAGCGGGAACCAACACCTATGAGATACTTTGCGATATTTCCAGCCGTATTCCAAGGCATTATTGCAAATAGAGAATTTTTGCTAAAACTTAATGTATAATTTTTATCCGCGGGTGAAACAATGATAGTGCGCTCCTACATATAATGTAGCGGGCAAACTATCATCGGAGTGTGAAACGCAGTGAGCACAGTTAAACGCGGAGACATCTATTACGCAGACCTAAGCCCCGTGGTCGGCAGTGAGCAAGGGGGTATGCGCCCTGTGCTTATAGTACAAAACGACACGGGCAACAAGCACAGCCCAACAGTCATAGCGGCGGCCATTACCTCCCAACTGGGAAAGGCAAGACTGCCAACACACATTGAACTTTCTGGGCAAAGCTGCGGCTTAAGTCGTGACAGTGTAATTTTATTGGAGCAAATAAGAACCATCGACAAATCCCGCCTGCGAGAGCGGATGGGAACCTTAAGCGTACCATTAATGAACGAGGTTGATAATGCCATAGTAGTCAGCTTCGGTTTGGAAGGATAGGGCTAAAGCCGCATAGAAAATGCGGGTCGGCTCTTGCCGGCCCGCAGACTAAAGCAGCCGCAAAAGAGAGGTACATATGAAAAACAAAAAGATTGCACTATTAATTGTCGCCGTTTTGATTTTGGCAGCAGGTATAGGTGTTGGCGCTTATGCCGCTTCAAATTATGGAACCAAGGACGACCCTTTAGTCGCAAAAAGCTATTTGGACAAAACCCTAACACCTCGGTTACAGGCAGAGTTTGAAGCAAGGCTTGACAGTGAGGTTAAAAAGCTTGAAGATGAAATCAGCGGGCTTGATGTTGCAAACTTTAAGGCCATTAGCCTTAAATCGGGGCAAAGCCTTGCGGCAAGTTCCGGCTGTGAGATAATTTTGCGCTCCGGCTCGGCAGAAGTTCTGGGCGAAGGGGGGCTTAGTGATGTGACGGCTGGCGCTTCCCTGTCGGCTGGGCAGGCAATATCCAAAGACCACCTGCTTATGGCGGCAACCAGCGGCGACGGGATTTCTGCCACAACAGACGCCACGGTTTTAATAAGAGGCGGCTATAAGATTTCATAGGCTTAAATATATAAAAAGAGTCTTTCATTTTTTGAAAGACTCTTTTTATATGCTAGGGTGCTAGGGACGGGATGAAAACTTCTGCCTTAGCTGCTGAAGTTTTTGCTGGTCGGCAGGTGTAACGGGATACCAGCCATTTGTGTTCATGTCGGTGAAAATATCCGCCTGAATACGATGTTCGTCATCCAGAATGTTTAAAAAGGCGCTGCGAAGCTGCTCGTTGGCACATTCGCCGGCAAAGGTGTTATAATTTGCGGTCAGAAATTTCTGGCTGGAAAGGCAATCTTGAAGAATTTCCTTTTCACCCATAATACGAGCGCATTGTCTCGGGTCCATTATTGTGTATCCCCCTTACTGTAAAAATGAAACAAGCGTATTATAGTGGGCACGGTGCTTGTTGGCGAAGTTATTAAGGTCCTGCTGTATTTTTTTATCGCTGCAAAGACAGGCCATGGCCTCGAACTTTTTTACGAGCATTTCTTCGGAGCTTATCTGCTCCTCAAGGGCTGTAAGCTCTTTGGATGTGAGATTTGCCACTGGGTTTCCTCCTTTTATGCATCACATACGAAACAGGCAAAATTTTGCCTTGATATTAGGGCGTGTTGTCACTACCGTTCAACGCCCATCTTCTGACGAATTTCCCACCATGCTGCGTTAAAAATTCTTGAAGTGGACGAACCACAACTGCAAATTTTTGCCTTGCCTTGCGAAAAATCCCCTTCAAAATCTGAGCATTTCAGGTAGTATCAACACACCCTAGTATCTCACTTTAAAAAAAGAATATTCGGAGTGCCTTTAAAAAGCGGCCCTCCGAACTTTAGATTAAAAACAAAATATATGCCACCGGTTTCCTAAACTCTGTATACATAGTAGCTAAAGCCGTAAATATCCTTTTTTTCAATAAAATTTAAAAAATCAGTTTCCGGTAAAAGTGATGCAGTATCCGAGGGAATAGCCAAAAGAACCCCATCTTCACCTTGGCGCATCATGGTGCCATGTATAGAGCTTGTGATGCTTTTTGCCTCAAGTCCTTTAAAAAGTGAGCAGGGACAAGCACAGGGGAGCCACTCGCAGTTTGGCTCTTGTGGGGAAGGGGTATCATCAGGCGGGGGTTTATTTTCGTTAGGTGGTGAATCATCTTCAGAGATTGCACATTTTTCCTCAATAGGTGGGGGAGAAGCGGTAGGTTCAATGACAGAGGAAACTTCTGCCTGTTCAGGTGTTTCGGAAGATTCAGGCAGGGCATCGAGGGCCTGACCACGGCGGGCAGCATAGCTTATGGTTTTTGGAAACGCCTTCAAAGCCGAGCGGCTGAACTTTTTCACCAAAACCATTTCATCCCCGCAAGGCTCCATAAGGCCCAGATAGCCCTCCCGCCCATCGCCGTAGACAGAAATGCGCAAAAGCTCATCGCACATTTTATTTTTTCCCTCAAAGCGCCAGAAAAGCCCCTCACGGCTGACCTTTATTTCGCCGGTTTTCTCACCGTCTAAAATTATGGGATATGCACCAGTTAAATTAAGCTCCATAATACCTCCAAGCCCTTATGGGTTTTTTCTTCATTAAATTATATGAGCTACAAAAACTAATATGAGTATAAGGACGATTAATTCACCGAAAAACGGCTTTGTTTTCTCCGGATTTAATGGTAAAATGAAAGATAGCACACAAGCACTGAAATGAAAGACAGCTTTAATCAATAGCTACGTGAAAGCTCTTTTCTATAAATGAAAATTCAGAGTTTTTAAAAAGTTTTTTGTGTGCAAAAGGAAAGGAATGTTCTTTTTTATGAATACAAGTGAGCTTATAGTAAAAAAAAGAGACGGCGGCAGCCTCAGCCCCGAGGAAATAAGCCATCTTATAGAAGGCTATGTGAATGGAAGCATACCGGACTATCAAATGGCGGCCTTTCTTATGGCTGTGTATTTTAAAGGAATGACCGATGAGGAAACTTTGGCACTTACAGAGGAAATGATAAAAAGCGGGGATGTTCTGGACCTTAGCGCCATTGAGGGCATAAAGGCAGATAAACATTCCACCGGCGGCGTGGGGGATAAAACCTCCCTTGTAATCTGTCCCATGCTCTCCGCCTTGGGCATAAAAATGCCGAAAATGTCCGGTCGAGGACTGGGTCATACCGGCGGCACAATAGACAAGCTGGAGAGTTTTTCGGGGTTGAAAACAGATATAGACGGAGATAGTTTTATTAAGCAGGCAAACGATGTGGGCTTTGTGATAGCTGGACAAACGGCAAAGCTTGTTCCCGCCGACAAAAAGCTTTATGCCCTGCGGGACGTGACTGCAACTGTGGATATAATGCCCCTTATAGTCAGCAGCATCATGAGCAAAAAGCTTGCCTCAGGGGCAGACATAATAGTTCTAGACGTAAAAACCGGCAGCGGCGCTTTTATGAAAAAGCAGGAAGATGCCTTTGAGCTTGCCCGCCAAATGGTGAGATTGGGACAAAATGCAGGGCGAAAAACTGTTGCTGTGGTTTCGGATATGGATGAGCCTTTAGGCTATGCCGTTGGCAATGCCCTTGAAGTGAAAGAGGCCATTGAGGTTTTAAATGGTCAGGGCGAGGAAGGCTTAAGGAAGCTTTGCCTTATGCTTGGCTCTTGCGCCGTTTTGGAGGCGGGGCTTGCAAAAACCGAGGCCGAGGCCCTGCAAATGCTGGAAGAAACCATAGACAACGGCTCGGCACTAGCTAAGCTTGCCCAGTTTGTGAAAGCTCAGGGCGGTGACGAAAAAGCCGTTTACGACCCCTCCCTTTTGCCTAAGGCGGCCATTGTTCAAAAGCTTTTTTCACCCTTTGAAGGCTATGTCCAAAAGCTTGACGCCGATGGCATAGGCAGAGCTTGCATAGGACTTGGGGCCGGCAGACAGACGAAAGACAGTGTCATAGACCTTTCTGTTGGAGTAGTGCTTCATAAAAAGCTTGGCGATTATGTGGAAAAAAATGAATGTCTTGCTGAAATTCACGCTTCAAGTGAAGAAAAGGCGGAGCAGGGGAAAAAACAGGTTTTAGACTGCTTTGGCTTTTCGGAAAAGCGTCCGGAGGGCAGAGATATAATCAAGGGTATAGTAAAATAAAAACCAAACTGCCGGAGGGAAAAAGACCTTTTCTCCGGCAGTTAAATTTTTAAGCATAGAAAAGATATACAATATGACAAAGGAAGGACTATTAATTAGGTAATAAATTAGCGCATTAAAGTATTGACCTTATTAAGGCAGGGGAGTATACTTTTATTATAGGAAATTAAAATGGGAAAGGGGCGTATCTTTTGTGAATATCAAAAGCTCGGAGCTATGCCGTGAGGAGCGGGCGATTTTTGAACTGCGGGGCATTTATGAGCAGTACGGATACGAAAAGTATAAAATAAGCAAATTTGAGGAATACGCCTTATACCTTGAAAATAAGAGCTTTCTTCCAAGCCCAGAGGTCATAACCTTTACAGATAAAAACGGCAGACTTCTAGCCTTAAAACCTGACGTGACCCTTTCAATTGCAAAAAACGCAAGAAGTGCATCAGAGGAGCCGGAAAAGCTTTATTACAACGAAAATGTGTTTCGTATGCCAAGGGCATCGGGGGAATTTCGTGAGATAATGCAGCTAGGCCTTGAATACATAGGCGAGGTTGATTTATATGCCGAGTGCGAGGTTTTGTCCTTGGCTGCAAAAAGTTTGGAAGCTTTGTCTGAAACCTGTGTTCTTGTGGTTTCCCACATGGGCTTTGTGGCGGGGCTTTTGGATGAATGCAGGCTTACCGGCTTGCAAAAGGAGAAAATTCTCTCCTGTATAGGCTCAAAAAACTCCCACGAAACCGAAAGGCTCTGCCATAGCTTTGGTCTGGAGCAGGAATTATGCGAGGCAATTTCCGCTGTTTGCTCCCTCCACGGTAGTTTTGAGGAAACAATCGAAAAGGCCAGACTATACATTAAAAACGAAAAGATGGAAGATTCCCTATTACTATTAAGGGATATTTGGCAGGTTCTCAAAGGAGAATTTAACTGCCTGATTTTGGATTTTTCCGTCATAAACGACTTGAGCTATTATAACGGGCTGATTTTTCAGGGCTTTATAGACGGGGTTCCTGCAACAGTTTTGTCCGGCGGCCGCTATGACGAGCTTATGCGCCGTCTTGGGAAAGACTCTCAGGCCATAGGCTTTGCGGTTTACACAGACCAGCTTGAAAATATGGAAAGACAAAGGGGAGGTTATGACTTGGATGTTCTTCTCCTTTATGATGATAAGGCAGAGGCTGAAAAACTCTCCGCCGCTGTGCGAATGCTAACGGCAAACGGGCAGAGGGTTCGTGCCCAAAGGGTGAAAAGTGATAGGCTTAGCTATAAGCAGCTTTTAAGGCTTGGCGAAGGGGGGCTTGAAATTCTTGAAACAAATGCTTAGTATCGCCCTTCCCAAAGGAAGGCTTGGAGAAAGTGTTTATAAGATATTTGAAAACATTGGTCTTGCCTGTCCGGAGATTTTGGAAAACAGCCGTAAGCTGATTTTTGAAAATGAAGAAAATGCTGTGCGGTATTTTTGGGCAAAGCCTTCGGATGTTGCCATATATGTGGAGCATGGGGTGGCAGACATTGGCATAGTCGGACTGGATATTTTGCTGGAGCAAAAGCCGGATGTGTTTGAGCTTTTGGATTTGGAGCTTGGAAAATGCCGCATAGCTGTGGCAGGAAAAAAAGATGCTCTGAAAGGAGCAGATAGAAAGCTTCGTGTGGCCACAAAATACCCCGCCATAGCCTCCTCTTATTACGCTGAGAAAAGCCGAGAGATTGAAATAATAAAGCTAAACGGCTCCATAGAGCTTGCTCCCATAATCGGACTTTCCGATGTGATTGTTGACATAGTTGAAACGGGCAAAACCCTAAAGGAAAACAAGCTTTTTGTCCTTGAGGAAATTTGCGATATAAGCGCAAGGCTTATAGCCAACAGGTCGTCCTTCAGATTTAAAACCGAGGCCATTGAAAACCTCTGCGAAAACCTGCGTACCAGAAATTCCGGTGTGGAAAAGGAGAAAATCCAATGATAAGGATATTAGATGCAAGCAAAATATCTGAAAAGGATATATTTCTAAGAGATGCCTCAATGCCGGACGTATCTCTTGCTGTTTCAAAGCTTATTCTTCAGGTGCGGGAACAGGGGGACAAGGCGCTTTTTGAGCTGACAAAAACCTATGATAAGGTGAGCCTTACAGAGCTTGAAGTGACGGAAGATGAAAGGCAAAAGGCTCTAAAAATAGCAGACCCCAAGCTTATGGAAATCCTTAAAGAAGCTGCGGAGAATATAAAGTTTTACCATAGCCGTCAACTGAAAAGCGGCTATGAAATTCGGGAGAAAAAAGGAATAATTTTGGGGCAGAGGGTAAGGCCCTTGGAAAAGGTGGGGCTTTATGTTCCCGGAGGTACGGCAAGCTACCCTTCAACGGTTTTAATGAACTGCATTCCCGCAAAACTTGCCGGAGTTGAGGAGATTATAATGACCACCCCGCCGGATGAAAACGGGAGCATAAGCCCCGATATAATTGCTGCTGCGGAAATAGCAGGGGTTGACCGCATAATAAAATGCGGTGGCGCTCAGGCCGTTGCCGCCTTAGCCTACGGTACGGAGAGCGTACCGAGAGTTGATAAAATTGTTGGGCCGGGGAATGCCTATGTGGCAGAAGCTAAAAGGCAGGTTTTTGGTCAGGTGGATATAGACATGATAGCAGGCCCCAGTGAGATACTTATAATTGCCGATGAAAAAAGTTCTCCAAAGCTTTTGGCGGCGGATATGCTGTCTCAGGCAGAGCATGATAAGCTATCCACCGCAGTTCTCATCTGCACAAGCAAAAGCCTTGCGGAAGAAGTCAAAAGCGAAATTTCCCACCAACTAGAGAGACTTCCCCGCAGGGAAATTGCCACAGAATCAATTAGAAATAACGGCAAAATCATACTTGCGGAAAGTATAGAACAGGCTATTGAAATTTCTAACCGCATTGCTCCGGAGCATCTTGAATTATGTGTAGATAAGCCCTTCGATTATCTTAATAAGATAACAAATGCTGGTTCAATATTCTTAGGGAAGAATTGCCCCGAGCCTTTGGGGGATTATTTTGCCGGAACAAACCACACTCTGCCCACAGGGGGAACGGCAAGATTTTCAAGCCCCCTTTCGGTGGACGACTTTTTGAAGAAATCCTCTTACATTTATTATTCAGAAGAAGCACTAAACGAGGTATGTGATAAAATTGCGTATTTTGCGGAAAAAGAAGGTCTTTCCGCCCACGCAAGAAGTGCCGTGAGCCGCAAAAACAGAATGGACGAGAGTGAAACATGAGCAGATTTTTAAGCAAGAGGTTTTGTGAGCTTTGCGCCTATGTCCCAGGGGAGCAGCCGAAGGACATGGAGTATATAAAGCTTAACACCAATGAGTCACCTTACCCCCCTGCTCCGGAGGTTATGAAAGCCATAGACGAAAAGCTTTTAAGCAATCTTCGCTTGTATTCCGACCCTGAATGTAAAAGGCTGCGGGAGTCCATAGCGAGAGAAAACAAGGTTAATTTAGAAAATGTTTTTCTGGGAAACGGCTCTGACGAAGTTTTGTCTTTCATCTTTATGGCATTTTGTGACAAAGGGGAAAGGGTATCCTATCCGGATATAAGTTATGGCTTTTATTCCGTA